>JAFXOI010000006.1 GCA_017528825.1 Elusimicrobiaceae bacterium
GATTTCCTCTCCGAAAATTGTAAGATTAGCTGGCTTAATTTTTTACCGCTACGGGGATCTGTCAGTTCCGCAAAATACCACCCGTCCGGACGTAGTGTTAAACTTATTTCTAAAGTGCTATCCGGCAAAGCAGGACTTACAAATTTAGCTCGTTTGATAGCTGTCATTTCCACTTCCTTTCCTAACAAACGGCTGGCCGCATCACTACAGAATGAAATTTGACACACAGCCGGTAGTAACGGATGTCCCTCAAAATGCCCTCGAAAGGCAGGGAAATCTACGGGTAATTTATATAGAAATCCTTCTGCTGTGCGTGCTTGATAACACGCTTTAATTGCTTTTTCTACCGACATATGCCTCCCGTTACTTCCAGTTCAAAGGTTCCGTTTATTCCTTCGGCAGATTGTGCAATCTGCCTAGAAGGACAGGGTGTTAAAAATTGGGTTTGCACCAGTTTACCCCACGCACGAACTAAACTAACCGGTACTTGCGTTTCTTTATAGTGTACATATATTTGCTCTTGAGATACCGTTAAATCAGCCAATTTCAAAGCAGGCTCCGTCAATATCACCACCCGAGCCTTATCCCCTTGGTAATGGCTAATTAACGTAAAATACAGGTCTTTCGGGTGCAGGACACCACTGGCTCGTGCGGCTTCTTGCATAGAAATAGGTTGTATCGGGGTCGGTTGATATACCAAAGAGTGAGCACATCCCACAAACAAAACACACAGGCCTAAGAGGTATTTTCTCATATCTTTTGCTCCTTAAAAGCCGGTAATATCCACAAAGCGACCCCAATGGCTCCGCCAATTCCCAACAGAGCACAGAGCCCCATCATACACAAAACAGCATGTTTGGCTAGCACCAACACTCCAAATCCGGCTAGCGTAGATAATCCGGCTGCCAATAATGCTTTGGTGGGGTAGAGTAGATGGGGGGGAGTTTCTTGTGAATGAAATTTCATCAGCTGAAAAATGGCATAATCTATTCCTAATCCTATAAGTAACGGCAGGAAAATAAGTCCAAACAAATTAACTTGCACGTCAAACACAGCAAGACAACCAAATAAAATACACCCGCCTAACACAACGGGAACAAAACAAAGCAACGTCTCTTTGAAATTTTTGAAAAGCATCCATACGGCAATCCAGTTAAACAGCAACGCCAAACACACCACCCTTAACGCTTCTTTTTTTACTCCTTGCACAAGGTCCTTCTGCAGTTGCAAAGTAGATACAAAAAAAGTGTTTTTGCCGTCAGCTATCTTAGCATACAACGGGTCATTAGGTACGATATTTACAACGGCATATAAATTCTTTGAAAGTGTGAGCACCGGATTATACCAAGCGGAAAAATCAACACTGGGCGCGTGGACCATTGTTTGATCCAACCATTGCCAAAAAGGTAAAAATGAATTTGATTGAAAACCTTTCTTTTGGGCTTCTTCTCGTAACAAAAGACGAGCGTCATTTCGATGAGAAACATTCCAAAACTCTTGCCAACGTGCTTCATTTTGCAGTTGGGTTTGATGGGAAACAAAAAGTTCACTTACCGGTAAAGGGCGGGGGGAACGAGCCGATAATTTTTCATTGTTAGCCAATGCTTCATCTTGGGTACTACCCAGCGCAAATAACAGCGCATTTTGATCCGAAGAGAACAGCTCATCTGCTACTGATTTATCTCTCTTAAAATCGGTGGAAGTAGAATTAAGGGAATCAAGCTCTTGGCTGAAAGAAACATGTGTAACTCCCCACAGACCAAATATCAGTAAAAGTAGGCTGACTAAGCACGCTACTTGAAAAGTAAACGGTTTGACAGTTAAAGAAACCGTTTTGCCTTTCGGGGCCATTTGCTTACTAAAGTACGACGGAAAAATGTGCAAGGAAATCCATAAAGCCAGCGTCAGCGCCACCAAAGCAAAAACAGCTATTTGCTTAAACACCTCAACCGATGAAAAAAACAAAGCTACAAAACAAAGGGCAGAAGTTAAAAAGTTGCATCTTACGTGCTTGCGAACTTGGGCCAAGGCGTTCACTGTATCTAGTTGAGTTTGTTGCAAGGCAAAATACACATAAATGGCATAATCCACCGATAAACCGGCCACCACACTGCCAAATCCTAAGGTAATTCCACTGATATGCCCAAAAACAAGTTGTGTTGCCAATGCTGCCGGCGGCAAAACAAGCAAAGCAAGCGCATAAATAAGTAGGGCGCGTTTCGTGCGAAAAAGCCACAAGAAAATTACACTCAAGCAAGTTAAACCGACCCAGGTAATCATTGTCAAATCTCTTTTTATCAAGGAGGCGTTTTCTAACGTATATCTGAGTCCTCCCATGAAAAACGCACGAGCTCCGTCAGAAAGAGAGAATTGATAGTCCGTAAAAAATTTTTGCAACCGATGGGCCGCTCTTAAATCAGATACCGTATCTTTCGTATCATACAATCCTGCTTGTACAGTTCCTTCTTGATTGGCTAATAAACCATTTTCGTAAGTATTTGGCCCATTATTTCCGATGGTGGCCCACTTGTCAAAAAGGATTTCCGTTAAATAAAAGGGGTCATGTGTAATAAGATGAGAAACGAAAACACTTTGGAAGGAAAACAATTTTTCATAGTAATCGGCCAACTGAGCATCAACCGACGAGGGGGAAAGTTTTTGCTGAGCAATTTGTTGCACTTGTACAGAGAAACATGCTGGCAAAGCCGTCAGCATCGTTTGCACCACATCCTCCGTAGGCAGGCTCCATGGTTTAATAAACCCTGCTTGGGTCAGTTTTTCTTGCAAATCTTGGGAAATTTGAGTGGTTTGAGCAGCGGAAGCAGACGTCACAATCACAATTAGTTTTTGACTGAGCGGAGAGCGCTCAAAAAGTGCTACTTGCCGTCTAATACTTTGTGGCACCAGAGCAAGCATATTTTCTTCTATGGTTCTGCTAAACACTCCGGCCAGACAAAGAAGGGATAGCGCAAACAGTCCAATCAGCTTACCGTATTGATGAAAGAATTTCATAATAAACCTTCTTTCGCTAAAGGCATATTGATGCGCACATCCGTAAATTTCCACAGCACAGAGTCACCGCTGGGTTCATCCATTTGTACTTGTTTTACAATTTGCGGATTTTTATCGTCCAACAACACAGTGATTTGTTTGACGATTTTATGTGCTTTATTACGTGGAGCAAAGGTGATTTCTCTCCCATTCAAAGAGATGTCATACTCTCGTTGAAGTGCTTCAAAGTCCAATGTCAGCCATACCACCATTTGAGCCATCATCATGCGGCCCATGGTGTTTTGGATCCGCGTTTTATTCTCTCCTTGTAGTCGATACACTTGTTCTTTTTCAATCAAAAAACCATTTTGGAAAGGTGTTAGATATTGCCAATATAGTTTTTGTGCATTTTTATCAAAGGAAAGCTGCCCCGTACTTTTAATGGGCTGGTTTAATAGCGATAGGTGTTTTTCTTCGGAAAAATTACTCTGCAAGGTTTTTACTTGATTAATTTGCTCGGCATATTGCGCAAGCAAATCCGTCTCTGTCTGTGCAAAAACCAGAGAGGCAAAAAAACAAAAACATACAATCAGTCCATATCTCATATCGCTTGCGGTAATTCTTTTCCCTGCCACATAAAAAGATAGACGGTGGCTTGTGCCAGTTTTGTCTCTTTACAAAAGACCTCTCCGCGCACAATGTAAGTATTAAAACATGTATCTACTATTTCAGTATGCACCGTCAGCTCGTCGTTAATATGTGCTGTCTCAAATATCTCAACATCTCGCACACTGGCCAGATAGCCGCCACCTTCTAAACTTAAACCTTTTTGCAAACGGCGGAAGGCCTCACAAGCCCCGAAGCCCTGTGCAATTAACTCACAACAAACCTCCGGAGCTAATGTTCCGTCTTCTCGCAAAAACAAATGATTTTTCCCGATAGTAGCCTGAATTTCTCCCTTTGTTTCTTCCACATGCAACAGCTTGTCCACCAGTAACATGGAGGAGCGATGCGGAATAAGCGTACTAATTTCAGGGTAAGTTATCTTCATTTACTTGGCGAGCTCAGCACTGATGGAGCTATTTAAATAAATAATCCAGGTGTTGTATCGAGGATGAATGGTTCCTTTTTTAGCATTGTAGCGTAAGTTTTTACTATCCTTATACAAAATAGAATAGAAATCAGCCCCGTACGGAATTTCTACTACCACCTGATGTGAACGACGATTCAAAGTAGCTTGAATAAGCCCGGGTTGGATTTGTTCTGCTTCCCATCCTCTTTGCGTAGCACCTGAAATAATGGCCTTCCCCACTTTTTGTTGGTCATTAACTACTACGGCTTGATGTTCTATATTATGAACCGGCGGAAAGGTCCGGCATCCCACTAATCCTACGCTTGCTAAGAATAATACAACCATTATTTTTTTGTTCATATCTAGTTCTCCTTATCCACAAAATCCATAATTTGTTTTTTCACATCTTGCGCCATGTGCAAATGCCCCAATTCTCCGGGATAATCCTGCACATATTTAGCCGAAAAATCCTTGAGCACAATCTTAGCAGGTTTGATCCAAAAACTCCCGGCAGAAAGCATTTTCTGCGTGCCTGCAATTGCAACCGGAACAACCGGTAAATTGAGTTGCTCTGCCAAGTAAAAAGCCCCGCTCTTAAATCGTGCATGCGGATCTTTACGCGATCCCTGCGGAAACAGCACAATATCACAACCTTTTTGTACGGCTTGTTTACATATATCCAGCATTTCGGTGGGGGGAGTTTTTTCCGCATCTATGTAGCCGGCGCCGTTCATTATATAGCGAAAAAACGGCAATCTAAATACCCACCCTTTTGTAATATAAACTACGTTGTCAAATCCAAAAGCACTAATCGTATACAAATCAAGTGCAGAGGCGTGATTAGCCACCACCACACAACTTCCTTGTGGACGCTCCACTTTTTCTACCCGAAACGCTTTACTTGCCAGCCGCATGCAAAATACGATTCCGCGTGATTGGATATATACAAATCTACGCACGGCCCTATCTCTATTTTTGGATCTGAGCCATAAAAAAGGGAACGCAATCAAAGCAGAAACAAACAACCAAACTATTGCTGCGCTCCCGATACAAATTGTGTTGAAAGCCGTGCGCAAGCGCTCCATATTATTTGTTATGAGTTTGTGCTAACTTCTCAATAAAGTCATACAAATCATTTAATGTTACCATGGTGCGCAAATCGTAGTCTTGACGTAAAGTAACACCAAACTGTTGTTCTAATACCACTACCATATCTACAGCATCCAAACTATCCAAACCTAAATCATCTCTGAGTCTGGCAGTGGGGGTAAGTTGCGCATCCGTGAACTCAAATTCTTTCTTGAGTGCCTCATTGGTGCGTTTTATGATTTCATCGCGTGTAATCATGGGGGGGCCTCCTGAGGAGTAGGGAACAGTTATTGCCTCCGATGGCAAAACTGTTTTTCATAATTATATTCAAAGGGATATTTTGCGGTTGCGCATTGTATTGTAAGGGTGCACACCTTTCATCTACTTGTTGTAAATTTTTCGTTGGTAATAAAGTGTTATGCTGTAACATTTTGATACAAGCAATACTTTCAAGAGATCCGCTGGCCCCCATGCTATGCCCCAAATGCCCCTTAAGACTATTGATTCGCAGGTTAGGCCCAAATACCGCATGAGCCGCTTGTGTTTCCGCAATATCACCGATTATGGTGCCCGTAGCATGGGCATTTAGCAAATCAACTTCTTCCGCTTTTACGTTGGCATTTTTCAGCGCGCCTTGCATACAAACGCTCAAAGTTTCAGCCGAAGGATAAGCCATATTTTCCGTCTCTGTATTGGCATAAAAACCTAACACTTCTGCCAAAATGGGAGCCCCGCGTTTAAGAGCGCTTTTTTTGCTTTCCATAAACACCAGGCCGCATCCCTCAGCCACCACTAAACCGGTCCTGCTGTGGTCAAACGGACGACAGGCCGCAGACGGATTATCATTTGAGTTTTTGGAGGTAGCTTGCATAATATCAAAACAGGCACTAAACATCGGATGATACTCTTCCGTACCGCCACACAATGCCTGCTCTACAAGTCCTTGGCGAATGGCTAAAAATCCAAGCCCTATATTCATCAGCCCCGTAGCGCACGCCTCACTTCCGCCCATAGCGGGGCCGTTTATTTTAAGTGCTTGGCATACGCCTGCCAACGGAGAGTGATTCATAATTTGTAAAAAATCGGATGTTTTAATTAGCTCTAAATGGGCTCCTTGGCTATAGCTGGTTAACTCCATCCACACAGAGATGCTATTAAGTGTGGAACCCATAAAGAAACCTAATTTATTAGGAGCTACTTCATATCCGGCCTGTTTGAGAGCTTCTTGTGCAGCACAATAGGCATAAAGGCCCATTCGGCTCATACTTCTGCGGTATTTTCGGGGAATGAAAGAATAATCGGTCGCGGGGACAGTAGCAGCCACTTTGGTATTCACCATGTCCAAAGATTCCAACTCCGGCACCGTATGCATACAATTCTGAGAAGACAACAAGCCATTCCACAAGGTATCTACCCCTTGTCCGTAGGGAGAAGTTGCTCCCATTGCTGTAATCACAACCGTATTAGAATCGTCCATACTCGTTATTATATCAGTTTAGTAAGAAGTGTTTATACACAAATACCGCCATTGACTTGGAAAGCTTGCCCGGTGATATAAGACGCTTTATCCGAGCACAAAAAGGATACCAAGTGGGCTACTTCTTCCGGCTTGCCCAAACGATGCAAGGGAATAAGCGGCAAAATTTTATCAATAGGCAATCCTTCCAGCATTTCGGTTTCAATAAATCCGGGAGAAACCGCATTTACCAAAATGTTGCGTTTAGCTACTTCAGCAGCCAAACTACGCGTAGCGCCTACAATCCCTGCTTTAGCCGCCGAATAATTGGTCTGCCCCGGTACCGGCGCATGGGCGGCAGAGGAGGCGATATTCACAATTCGGCCCTGTTTGGCATGTATCATAGCCGCTAAAACAGTTTTGGTCACATTATGAAATCCACCGAGGATAGTAGTGATTACATCCGTCCACTCTTTATCCTGCATAAAAATGAGCAAATTATCTTTGCGGATACCCGCGTTATTAATCAGTGCATAGGGGGTTTGTTTAGCAAGTAATGGATTTAACGCTTCCTCAACAGCTTTACTATCGGCTACGTCAAAAGGAAGCAAGGTACAGGCGGCTCCCAATTCTTCCACCATTTTCTTAGCATCCTGTGCCGCTTGGTGATTAGAACGATAATTGAGCCAAATATCAAAACCGTCCTGAGCTAACTGTTTGGCAATCGCCAGACCAATTCCACGACTGGCCCCGGTAACTAATGCAATTTTACGAGTGGATGTCATGTTTTCTCCTTAAAAACCCTATATCATTATGATATCTAAAAATGAGCACATAAGACAAATAGATTGCTAGGTGATGGGGGGATTACTTTGTATCCCGAAAACAAAGCAAATCAGAGTCCGTTTTGCATAGATTTCAAACATTTGAGATAAGCAAACCGCCCTTACCGTTAAGTAAGAGCGGCTCTCTAATGAATTTAATCTTCGGAAAATGCCTTTATAGGTAAGAAACCAACTCTGTTAGTTGCTTACGTAGTGTGTGCCGGTCAGCCGGAACGCAACTTTCTGTTGCATATCCCAGTGGCAGAAGTACCACTGGCACTTCGTTTTTCGGCAAATTATAAGCACTGCTCACCTCGTCTGGAGAGAAGAAGTTTAACCAACAGGTTCCCAATCCTTGTTCGGATGCGGCAAACATGGCATGTGTAGCTGCAATGGAAACATCTTCCACGCCGGAAACAACATCCGGCAATTGCGGGTGACGCCATTCTTGTTGCGTATCTTTGGTAAAAATCAGCACTACGGGAGCGTCGTAATGACACGGAGTAAGCATACGCATCTTTTTCATGCCCTCGGCAGATTGCACCACATAGATGTGAAAGGGTTGCAAATTTTTAGCAGTAGGAGCCAAACGTGCGGCCTCTAGTACAGTATTTAGTTTTTCGGGTTCTACGGGTCTATCCGAAAATTGGCGCACAGAGTAGCGTGCCTTGGCAAGTTCTGTAAAGTTCATTTATTTCCTCCTATAAATGGTAATACTTCAAGGGGTATATTATTTTACCCCAGCCTTTATGATATCCTCGACAATTAGTTCCGGCGTTAAGCGATATTTTTTGTAAAGCTCACTAAGCGGCACTTTATCCGTGAATTCCTTAAACGAGCCGTAATTGAGCACTTTCATATCGCTATTGCCATAAAAACGAGCGATTTTTTCCCCAAAACCACCGTCAATTTCGCCATCTTCCAATGTCACAACCACTTGATGATTCTCTTTCAAGCTGTTGAGTAAATCCGTATCAAGTCCCGTTATAAAACGCGGGTTAATGAGTGTAGCATCTATGTTTAGTTTGGCTTTCAAATAATCCTTCACTTCACGCGCTTTCTCAAAGAAAGTTCCCACACCGATTAGTGCCACTTTGGTCCCTTTTTCTACAAGATTAAACTTGTTCAAAACGGAGTAATCCGTGTTGTCTTTTGTGCAGGATGACACAAAATTCATCGGCACACGTATTGCTACTGGGTATTTGTTTTGATGTGTAGACCAGTCTAGCATGTGCAGATATTCTTCCTTGCAAGTCGGCGCCAAATATACCAAGTTGGGAATGTTAGAAATAAGTGGAATATCAAACGTGGTCAAATGCGTGGCATCCCCACCCGAAATACCGCCCCAAAACACGAGAATAGTGGCCGGATTACTATTGAGAGCCAAGTCTTGCGAGAGCTGGTCATAAGTACGTTGTATGAATGAACTGGACACGCAAAATACAGCCTTCGCGCCCGTTTTGGCAATGCCCGAGGCAAAACCCACTGCATGCTCTTCGGCAATACCCACATCTGTGTAATGCGTGCCCATGCGCGTGCGGAACGCTTTATCAAAGCCAAAAATGCCCGGAGTAGCCGCCGATATCACCATTATCGGCATACCCTCTTTTACTTTCTGTTCCAGATAATCTTTGGTAAGCGAGTTATAATTCTCGCCAACGGGTTTTGGTTTATCATTTAGATGTGCAATCGTGCCCGGCATAATCCAATGAAACGGCTCTTTGTTCACTTCAGCCGGCGTAAAGCCTTTACCTTTTTTTGTGTGGATATGCACAACAATCGGGTGATTGATATCTTTTACTTTTTGGAAGAGCTCAATCAGTTTTTGTATATTGTTCCCTTCGTCCAAATATAAATACTCAAAACCCATAGCCTTAAAGAAATTGTTCTTTACGTTGCCGTTATGTTCGCGCAGTTCCGTAAGCAAGTTGCAAATACCGCCCTGATTTTCGGCAATAGACATATCGTTATCGTTTAGCAAAATAATGAGGTTACTGCCAAAAACAGCGGCGTTATTGAGTCCTTCCAACGCTTCGCCACCTGTCAGCGAGCCGTCCCCGATTATTGCAATGACGTTGCCTTTTTGCCCAAGCAAATCCCGCCCCTTGGCAAGCCCTAAAGCCAAGCTAACAGATGTGGAGGTATGGCCCACCTTAAAACAGTCGTGTTCGCTTTCTTCCGGCGCGGTATAACCGGTGTAGTCATTATAGCAGGCGGGATCTGTAAAACCTGCTTTACGCCCTGTAATTATTTTATGCGCATAGCATTGATGTGATACATCAAACACAAATTTATCTTTAGGGGAATTAAACACATAGTGCAAGGCAATCGTAGCTTCAATAATCCCCAGGTTGGAACCAAAGTGACCACCGGTGGTGTCCACTTTTTGAATCATTAATGCTCGCATTTCCTCTGCTAAAAGAGTTAATTCTTCGGCGTTCAACTTCTTCAAATCATCCGCTGAGTTTACATCTTTCAACATGTTTGTTTGTGTGACAGCCATAAAACCCTCCTGCATAACATTGTACCAGTTGAAGTTAACTCTATGTCAATAAAATTTTGAGTATTTGAAGAGAAAACACTTCTCTTTTTGGAATTTATATTTATATAATGGCATAAAGGACGTACAAAAATTTAAGTGAGAGGGGAAATAGAATGACTATCTACGATTATCAGGTACCTACAGCAGACGGGAAAGAACAGGCCCTTGCGGACTATAAGGGCAAAGTATTAATTGTTGTAAATACAGCCACCGGATGTGGTTTTACGCCGCAATACGAGGGTTTGGAAAAAGTGTATGAACAATATCACACGCAAGGATTAGAGATTATTGATATCCCCTGCAACCAATTTGGCCATCAAGCCCCCGGCAATGACGAGGAAATACATCAATTTTGCACGTTACATTACAACACAAAATTCCCTCAAATGAAAAAATCGGACGTAAACGGTCCTGATGCCCTACCGCTTTATACTTATCTGAAAGAAAAACAAGGATTTAAGGGCTTTGGAGAGCATAAACACAAAGAAATTTTGGAAAAAATGATGGCAGAAAAAGATCCAAACTGGAAAAACTCGCCGGATATTAAGTGGAACTTTACGAAATTCGTGATAGACCGCCAAGGCAATGTAGTGGCACGCTTTGAACCAACGGCAGACATGGACGAAGTAGAGAAATGTGTTAAATCAGTAATCTAATAAAAAAGCCCCGCAAAAGCGGGGTTTTTTTATACACACAACAGAAAAGATTTTACAAATAGCCTTCCGGTAACGGAGGAACCGGTGCTGCCCCCGCTTCTTTCAAGGCAATCAAAATAGCCCGAGTGATTTCCTTCTGATACGGTTCCACTATTTCCTCCCTCACTTGCCGACCGGCCGGACTTGAAATATCAAAAGTATTTAGTGTTTGATAGTTCCAATTTTGTTCAATTTTGGCAACCACATCTTTTGGCAAATTATTCAAAATGCTTTCATAAAACTTACGGACTTTATGGGCATTACGAGAACCAAAAATGGTTGTCAAATATTGCACCATATTTTGGGGAACATATTCCGTAAAGGTTACCGCCGAGTCAGAGACTTTGACAAACCAATGTGTTGAAGGAGTAGAAGGATATAACACATTAGCAGGGACTTTCCCCAAATAAAAATCCTTTCCTGGATACTTCTTCCACAGCGCTATATCTTGTGGAGTAATATGAAAATCATCCGAATAATACGTCAAAATATCATGCTCGCTCATGGTTCTGCGAGTTCCATTGGGAAGTTTAACAAAAAAACGATTATTTTTGGCTACCACTAAATTACAAATAGTGTACCAGATAGGATGTGCTTGGAAAGGTTGCCCATCGTTACGGAGACTAAAAATATCCTTCTTTTTCAATGTAGGATTAAGTAAAAGTCCCGCAACAAAATAATTATATTCATACAATAAATTCCAATCAGGGCGGTATTTCCACGTTCTACGAAAATCACGCACCCCTTTGCCCAAGTTCTGTGCACTGGAGGCTTTCACAGGCAATCCGTAATTGTACTGAGAATAAAAAGTTGCCATCTCCGATAAAGTAAGTTGAGAATTCGAGTTCTCCAAGAAGGGAAATAAATGAGTTCCCTCATGTATCCCTAAATTAATTCTTTCCGGAGCACTGGTTCCCTCTTTAGCAGAGGCTACAATCGTACCCAGTCCTAAACCAACTGCCAAGTCTGATTTTTCTTCATAAATAATGGTTAATTTAGAAAAATCAGCAGATACGCCATATACATCCGCTATATAGCGAGCGCCCAAATATACCCACAAGCCGGCATTCACGGAAGGGTTATTCAAAAAAGCATCTGTTTCTAACAAGCGAGAAATAGGACGCGGAGACGAGCCCAGCCTAATCGTTTCCTGATTTAATTGGCTTGATTTGATTTGTAACCATTGCAAAAAATCATCTACTCGATACCAACCGGTAGTGTGTTGAGGGTCACTAAAATCACTACGACCGTAGTAATTTTGTAATTCCCGCGTAACATAGGATACTAAAGGAGACCCCTTATGTACGTTCATCTCTTGTTGCAAACGCCGTTCCTGTTGAGAAGCATCCAAAGCAGCCGCCTCAACAGGTAGGCTTAACATCAAGCCAACAGCCAAAAAAAGATAGCAAAATTTCATTGTTTTCTCCTTAACAGTCTCTATCTTCTTATTCTAAGTGAAAGAAATAGTTTTGTCAATGGTTTAATCGTTGATTTTCCTGTCAAATCTTCTTTCTTCATCCGGCACTTTATTATACTGAGAACGGCGCAAATAGCCATACGCTGTCAAACAGACAGAGCTCTAATCTGCCAAATCTACGTCCGGCGTAATTTGAATAGCATAACCCGGGAATTTGGCTTGTGCTTCCTGCGTTAAGATTTTTATAGCCTCTTTGCGTTCTACGTCGAAACTAAGCACCACATCAAATTGTAAGCTCTTTTTGGCGGTATCTGCATAAAACCCGTGCATTTGCAATGCCCAGTCGTGCGAGAGGACGATTTCCTGTATGGTATTGCGAATATGTGCAATTTCCTCATTACCGGTGTTATAAGCATACACGCCCACGCCCGTCAAAATAATCCCCGTTTTATGGAACACTTCATTTTCTATTTTGCGCGTTAATTCGTCCACTTGCGCCACCGTAAGCGTATCGTCTAATTCCAAGTGCAAAGACGCATAGTTTTTATTCGGGCCGTAGTTATTAATCAGCAAGTCATATACTCCGTGCACAAGCGGCTCTGCTTGGATGATTTCTTTTACTTGTTTGACCAGTTCCGGTTCGGGGCGTTGGCCTAAAATATCATTGAGCGTTTCTTTCAGCATCTCAATACCGGCTTTAATAATCACGAGGGAAATAGCCACGCCCACATATGCTTCCAAAGAAATATGGCACCACAAATATAGTAGCGCACAAGCAAGCACGGAGGCAGACAATATGGCATCAAAAGACGCATCCGAGCCCGACGCAATCAGCGCACCGGAACTCACTTGTTCGCCTTTGGCTTTCACATATTTACCAAGCACCAGTTTGACGATAATCGCCACCACCAAAACAATCAACGTAAGTAGAGAATAGTGGGCAACTTCGGGATGAATAATTTTTTTGACAGATTCTATCAGTGCCGTAATACCCGCGTACAACACAAGCGCCGACACTAACATAGAACTCAGATATTCTATGCGCCCATGCCCCAGCGGATGCTTTTTATCGGGCAGTTTACCTGCCAGTTTAGCTCCGATAATCGTAATGACGGAAGAAAGAGCGTCAGAAAGGTTGTTAACCGCATCTAAAATAATAGCAATGGAGTTAGACAAGAGCCCTACCGTAGCCTTAAAGGCAGCGAGCAGTATATTGGTCACAATGCCAACGATACTGGTACGCACAATAATTTGTTCTCTGCTGGCGGCTAAAGCGCGCATGTTTTGTGTTTCTTCCATAGGTTTTCTCCGACTTGGTAAATATATCTTACAGGTATTTTACTATTTTGCACGAGTATATACCCTATCCTTCAGATATATTCTAGTCCAAAATTTTATTTCATAAGTAATACTTACCTCTAAAGCGCATGTCCGCCGGAAACTTTGAGGACTTGGCCGGTAAGCATTTTGGCCTGCTCACTGGCTAAAAATAAAATAGTCTCGGCAATATCTTCCGGGGCAATCAATTTTCCCATGGGAATAAGTGGTAGGACCGCTTTCTCCAAATCAGCATCAATCCACCCCGTTTGCGTGGGGCCGGGGGAAACGCAATTGACGGTAATGCCATACTGGGCCACCTCTAGTGCGATACTGCGCGTCAGGGCCTCTAAAGTCGCCTTGCTCGCCCCATAAGTAATCTGGCCGGCAAAAATCTGCGCTGCGTCTGTAGAAATATTAATAATCCGTCCGTAATCGCCGCGCTGCTTAATAAATTCCCGAGTCATCAAAATACTTCCGCGCACGTTGACCGCAAAGGTATCGTCAATGACTTGTTGCGTAATTTTTTCTATCGTATCTAAACCGTTTTCATCATCCACGGCCGCATTATTGACCAAAACATCCACTTTGCCGAACTTTTCCAGTACTGCGCGGTAAATCTCCTTTACGGCGCTCTCACTTGAAATATCGCTTTCTAAAACCATGTAATCGGCATTCATTTCTTTGAGTTTAGCGGCCACCGTATCTGCATTGGCCGCATTGGCCGCGTAATACCGGTCTACCCCGTTTTTGCTCGTCTTATTTTTATCAAAAGGCCGCAGTACTTTTTTATATACCAAAGCCACCTTAGCCCCTTCGCGCGCAAAAGCAAAGGCCGTCGTCGCACCGATTCCTTGCGGATTATTTGCCCCCGTAATCAAAACCACTTTGTCTTTCAAGCCATAATCAACCATACTTTCTCCGTCCTGTTACAAGCGTTCCGCACCTTCGGGCAAACGGCATCGCATCTGTTCTCTACAGTTAAAGAATTCTCCGTCCGCAAAGAAAGTACCGTCGCCATTAGCATGAATGACGCGCCGTTCTTTTTTAAGCGGATTTTCCCATAATTGAACGCCCTTTAGCACCAGTATATCATGCTCTTTCACATAATCGACCAGTTTGCACTCGACAGCCGCCAAACAGTCCGCCAGCAGCGGGGCTTTTATCTTAGCAGGTTTTTGTTTTTTAAGATGAAAATGCTTAAATTTATCGCATTCGGATGCATGTAATGTGCCGATGCCAACCACTTGATCAATCATGTCCACTGCGGGCACGCATAAAGTGCATTGTTTGGTGCGCAAAATCGTCTCAAAAGATTCATTCCAACCGCCCGTACAAATCGCAAAGCGGGGGGTAAAATCCAATACCATTTGCCAGGAAATCGTCATTACATTGTCCTTTTTCCCGTCGTGAGTAGTAACGAGTAACACAGAACCGGATTCCAAATAGGTAAAAGCTCTCTCTATTTTTCCTTTTCGCATATTTTCAACTCTTTTTATAAAAGTTGCTCCGCTAAATAATCGGCAATTTTTGCATTAACGGAGGGGGTATCCTGTGTAAAATTATGATCAAAACCTTCTAAGAGCTCCAAGCGAGCATCCTTGTAAATTTTGCTAAATTCCACACCGTAGCGATAGGGAACAAGCTGGTCATCTTTGCTATGTACTATAAGCACAGGACCTGTGTAGTGTTTTGCGGTTTTATAAATAGGCACCGTAGGAGTAGTGGCCAAAAACGCACGCCCGACTTTCAGGCCGTTAGATAAAGTAATATATTGCGGAATATGCTTTGTATTATAACGCACACCGAACAAATCGCCCTTAGCAGTATCTTCCGTAAGTTCGGGGGCGGGGGACATTAGCACAATGGTTTTTATCTTATCTGCTCCCAGTTCGCCGGCCAACATGGCTACTACTACTGCCCCCATAGAGTGTCCCGTCATGGAAACAGATTGCACTTGCGGCAATTGGGCGGCATAAGCGTACACACGACGGGCGTCCTCCAATTCATTGGGGATAGTCATATCCAAGAAAGAGCCTTCGCTCTGTCCATGTCCGTTGAAATCAAAAAGCAACGTGGCGATACCGCGCTGATTGAGTTGCTTAGCAAGGTCAGTCAGCAAATACATCTCTTTGCTAGCATTAAACCCATGTGCAATGATAACCAGCGGGTAATTCTTCTTATTTTTCGGGGCTTGCAAAACGGCAGCCAATTTTCCATGGTCACCGTCGATAATAAAATCTTTACGTACCGGCTGACTGGCACACGCCGCCAGCAATGTTAAAGTAACACTTAATAAAAGTAATTTTCTCATACTTTTATTTTAACATTTTGGTCCATAAAACTATCGCGAGTAATACCAAAAACCCTAGTTTTTAATTGCACCTGCGGGACAAACAAAGCGGCATAAACCACAGCCTACACAACGTGCTTTGTCCACTTGTAAAAATCCGTCCTCCAAGCGTAAGGCTTGATGCTCGGACTCCGTGCAAATCGTTACACATTTTCCACAGCGAACGCACTTTTCGTGATCTATTTTCGGATAGGCAAGCGGCGTTTTCTGTAGCATTTTATGGGCGGTAATTTGTTCCACGGCCTTATTTTTCAGGTCACGGAGGTCTGCAAAACCTTTCTCTTCCAAATAAGCCTGTAATCCCTTGAGCATAGGACCGATAACCTTATACCCATTTAACATGACTTCCGTGCAAATTTCTACCGCATCGGAACCAACAGCAATATACTGAGCCGCGTCTTCCCAAGAAGAAATACCGCCCTGTCCCAAAATAGGCAACTGACTGGCTTGGCGCAACTGCGCTACACAACGAAGTCCGATAGGGCGCACGATAGGGCCGGAACACCCACCAAAAGTCGTTTTGCCGTTTACATCCAACATAGGACGCAACGTATTCAAATCTATTCCCATAAAACCTTGCACCGTGTTAATGGCCGCCAATCCGTCGGCTCCGGCCTTTTCCACCGCGCAGGCAATGGCGGCGATATTGGTCACATTTGGCGAGAGTTTTACAAAAACGGGCTTTTGTGCCACTTCTTTTACCCAACTCGTAATCTGAGCCGAAACTTCCGCATCTGTACCGATTGCCATACCAATTCCTTTTTCCGGCATTCCGTGCGGACAGGAAAAATTGAGTTCAAAAGCATCTGCGGGCGTATCATTTAGCGTTTTGGTAAGTGTCTGCCAGGCGGTTTTATCCACCGGAGACATAATACTGGCAATGACCACTTTCGTCGGATGTTTTTGTTTTAGATATTTAATACCATCGCACCAGTATTGTATGGTTTGGTGGCTTAGAAGTTCAATGTTTTGAAAGCCGATAATGCGCTTTTTGTCCGTAAGCGTGGCATAGCGCGGGCTGGCTTCGTTCATTTCTAGGTCATCGGGCGTAATGGTTTTTAGGACCGCTCCGCCCCACCCCAATTCAAAAGCCTTATCAATGCTTTCAATTAGCGCCGTCGGAGGTGCTGAGGCAAGTAAAAATGGGTTTTCAAAATCAATTCCTAAAATATTTGTATGTAATGTTGCCATAAGATAGCTCCTTATTCCACGTCAAAATTGAAATATGTATCTGGGTAAGGTTCGTTTTTAAGCGTAAAATGCCACCACTCGGAATCCAGCGTATTAAAACCTGCCTTGACCATGGCATCACGCAAAATTTTGCGGTTGCGTTTTTGCTTTTTGGTTAGTTTTTTGTAATCAGGATGGGAAATGGGGCTAAATAAATCAAAGGTACCACCCATATCCACAAAAGAACCGTCCTGTTTAATAATCGTTAAATCAATCGTGCTACCGCGCGTATGACCCGATTTGGGCATAATATACATGCCGGCAATTAAATCCGATTTTTTAAGCGTAGGATAAAAACTCTTATTTCCCTCGTCATTGGGATCATTAATCCATTCCACAAAATGATCCACCGCTTTTTGAGGACGGTAAGAATCCCACACCAAAATGCGATACCCCTGCGCGCGCAAATCCGCCGCGGCCACCGCCAATGCTTGTAAGGCTTCTTTGGTCATATAAGCCACCGGTGCTTTATAGCCTCTGATTTTATGGCCGGTAAAGTTATAAGGGGAATAATAACGCAAATCAAACACCGCATCATCAATCACATTATAGATCTTGTCAAATCCACTTTTATCGGTGGAGATAGTATCAGCTGTAGCTGATGCCATACAGGCGAAAAACAACACGCACATCAGAATAATTTTTTTCATGAACACTCCTTTGTAAAAAGATTAATTACAACTAAAATCGTTTGCTGACAAGTAACTGAAATAACAGATAACTTAAGCGGCGGTTTCCGTCCCCTGTAATGGCCGGCGGTGCATGACGTATTAACTTGTCAGTGTCATAATGGAAGGTATAATAGCGCGCCTCTAAGCCCATAGACCAACCATTACTTCCCAAATCAAACTCCAGCCCGGCCCCCACAAACCACACCAGCGAAGTATCGGTAGCTTTTTTGTCATACTTAATACCATGTTTATCAACATGTATATCTTGCTGAACGGAGGTAATGCCCAGCCCAACTGGGATATACCAACGGAATTTACTGGACGGATTGGCTGTTAAACGAGCGGAAAGCATAGCATTAAATAGACGGGTTGTATCATCCACATCCTCACTGGAGTTAAACAGTTCTCCGCCTTCAAAATCTCCATAGGAAATATCCGCTCCCAATCCGATATGCTCCGTTAGCAAATAGTAATAGGACAACCCATATTCCACACCCAGCGTTCCCCAGTCTATACGGTCCGAATCAGAATAAGATATGCCAGAATTTTCCAATTGAAATCCCAGTCCCAGTCGGCCTCCTAGCATATGCTGCCCTTGCTCTAACTGCGCAAAAGCCGGTAGACAGAGAAACAAAACAGCACAAGAAAAAATCGCTTTTCTCATATTCTCTCCTTTTCCTTTCATTGTACTACATTGTTTCAAATAACTCACATCCTTTTTGTGCAATCACTTAATCACGGATTTTTTGGTATCTAAACCGATTTTCTATAGCGAGTCTTGCTACTTATCATAAAAATACCCTCCGTTATTTGCTACACTATACAAGATACAAAGGGGGAGTTTATGCAAGACTTAATACTGGAAAAAACCATACATATCCGCTATTCCGATAGTAACTGTAACAACACCTTAAAACCCTTTTCGTTACTTAATTTCTTTCAAGATTTAGCCGCCGAAAGTGCCGAAAAGCTGGGGTTTGGTTATTCGACTATTTACCCGCAAAAACTCATGTGGGTACTTCTCAAGTACCGCATTGAATTTACCGATTATCCACTCCATGGTAAGCCGCTCACTATCAAAACGCAACCGCGCGGCTACAACCGCCTGTTTGCGTATCGCAATTTTGCCCTGTACGCAGACGGAAAATTGTGCGGCCGCGCTTCCAGTGTGTGGGCTTTAGTCAACAGCGAAACTTTAGAAATCGCTCATGTGGGCAAGGTATTGGCAAACAATGAAAATATGATTCAGTTTGTACCCACCGAGGAAGATCTAAAATTTAGCAAGATACCCGCTCTCACACAGACAGACTATGAAGAGACTTTTAAGGTGCGCTATAACGATATAGATGTAAATATGCATGCCAATAACGGCAATTACATCGTATGGGCCCTTGAGCCGCTCCCTTACGAGTGGAAACACGATAAAAAGCTAAAAAATATAGACATTATCTTCAAAAAAGAAATCAAATACGGCGAGCAACTAATCAGCAAAGTACAAAAAATTGATGAGCACACCACTTTGCATGCAGTAGTTCATGCACAGACGCAAGAGGACTTGTGTTTGATAAAGTGCGAATGGATGTAACAATCCTTGGCTAAGTCAAGGCTCCTCGGATTTTTGTGAAGTCCCCGGGGTATCTTAACAAGATTTGCGGATGGCCCAATTTTTGGGATACAAATTATTGGCACGCTCGCCAATGTTTTTCATAAATCCAAGCGGCTGATTTTGATAAGTGACGACTACAAATCCTTTAGCAGTACCCGCAGGCAAGGCAAAACTTTCGCGGTGCAAATAACGTTTTGCTTGTTCGAGCGTTAATTCTATACGTGGATAAGCATCCGGCGCAGTGTGTAAAGAAAGAGCATGCGCTATGGACGGAATTTGCTCTTTTCCTTTTTGCTCAAAAGTCGGAATCCCATCAGACAAAACATGTATTAACCGATGCCCTTGCGCGTACCGCCGCGCCGAAGCCGGTATAAAGCTGTGCGCGGGGGGAGTTCCTTTTTTGCGCAGAACCGCCATAAACAATCCTTCACTACGTGTGATACCGGGAATAAAACGATACACGGATGCATTCCAATTCTCCAGTAAAGAGCCGGTAATGTTCCACGACGGTTCTACCGGAACAGATAAAATCTCCGCGCCCAGTTCTTCGGCAATGAAACGTACATTTTCTTCGTTTTCGCTCGTGTTAAGCGTGCATGTACTGTAAATCAGTAGTCCGCCCGGACGCAGGCAAGGCCAAATATCTTGCAAAATTTGACGTTGGCGTTTTTGGCAAAAATTAACATTAGAAACACTCCATTCATTGATCGCTGCACTATCTCTGCGAAATAATCCTTCCCCGGAACAGGGAACATCCGTCAAAATCACATCAAATGTCCAATCTGTCTTTTGAAAATCAGCGGCATAATTATGCGTTACCAGTACGTCCGGATGCCCTTGTTTAAGCATATTTTCCAGTAAAATGTTGGCACGGCGGCGGTCCGGCTCGTTGGAAACTAGCATGGATCCTTCCGGAAGTGCCGCACGCATCAAGGTAGATTTGCCGCCGGGAGCGGCACATAAATCAAGCGCCAAAACGGGTCCTTTGACATGCTGGCGCAACACATGATCTAAAAATAAAGAGCCTGCCTCCTGCACGTAATATGCCCCTGCGTGAAAAAGCGGATCTGACGTAAAATCAGGACGTTTATCTAACCAATAGGCATGCTGACACCATGGTACCGGTGCCTTTTGAGAAAAGGGGGAAACAGCCGGCAACTTCCACGGATTAAACCGGATACTGACAGGAATATCTTGTTCAAATGCTTGCAAGAAATGTTGCCATCGCGGTGCGCCAAACAATTGCACAGTATAAGAAACGAACTCTGGCGGTAAGAAATCTGTTTGCATATATTTACTATAGCAAAATTTGCACTTAAAAAGCCCCGCATTTGCGGGGCTTTTTAACATACATCACTAGATTATATTGAGTACTACTTAGCTTTCGGCCAATAATACCCAGATTTAGGATTATCAAGTTCATAAAAGCGGATTTTATAGAAATCCATTCCAGGTCCGAACCCCACCAGATTGCTCCCAAAGAAGTATCCTGCTTCTCCAGTTTCATCATTAAAAACCACTTCATGATAATTAACGGAAGTTGCTGTATCGTTAAATTCAAGCCCAATTCCTTGTGCTCTGAGCTTTACAGCTAAGGTACGCTGGAATTTTTTGTTCACATCATTTGCATCCAAGAGCCGACCATCTGCTAAAGTTTCCGCTTCTTTCTTTTTCTCTTCGTACAGACTCATCAATTTATCTATATTTTGCTCATTAATGGTGCCGTCCGGTTGTACCAAACGCAACCGTCTGACCTCGCGGCGAAATGAATTTATATACTTTATCAATTCGGTCCTCTTGTGGCGATATGCCTCTGTACCGCCTCGTAATCCCTTGTACAGCATATTTATTCCGGGCTTTTCCCAACAAGCAAAATCACTGTCTTGAGCAGCCTCGAAATGGCCATCTAAATGAGGCCTCGAGAAAGAATGCTCTTGAAGATTAAGAAATTGTTTCATTTTGCAATCTAACAATACAAGCAACACCATTAGATCCACGTCTTCAAATGCCCCGTTGGCCCGCTGGCTAAGCTCTACAATCATACTCTCTTCTTCTACGGAAAAATCATACCACTTAATGCCCACAATGCCATCTTTCTGGATTTGCTCCATACTGATGCTATCGGCTCCTGCTAATATAGCATCTACTTGCTCTTTCAAAAAATCCACATAGGCAGGCTCTCTTTTTTTCAAGTTAATAAAATCAGAGCCGCCAACAAAGATGTCAAAGGTTTTGGCCGCTTCCTGCTGAGCCTGAGCTGCCGCTTGATCAACGGCATCAAGATTAATTTTGTTTTTTTTGGCATCTGCCCCTACCGGCAAGAAGGCCAGCACCGCTAACGCACATATTATTTTTCGCATATCGTTCTCCTTTGGGTGCCAATCGGGAGCCTGTCCCTACTTAACACGCCTGAATGTCCTTCACACTAACAGTATTTCAAAAAAATGTTTTTCTGTCAAGGATTTTTTAGACCTATTGATTCTTAGAGCAAAAGACCTACTACCGCCGATTTACTTAGCCATGCTCTACTGTCAAAAATTAGATTTAAGTACACCTAAAAACTGCTACAATATCTTTATGACTACCAATAACACAGGAACGTATAAATTTGACCCCAAAACCGGTAAAGTAGTGCGTATATCAGATAAAGTGCCCTCTTGCGCCAAAAAAGGATCTACTCACACTTGCTGCGGCGGGTGCTGCTGTCATGGGCATTAAACTTTCCACTACTCCACAACCTGCTTCCGCGACCGACAGATTGCGGGGCGGGTTTCTGTTGGCATTGGGGGGAGCACTGACCGTTTTGCAACGCGTTCTGTTACCTCACCTGTTGCTTGCCTTGGCTTTGTATATCTTTGCCGCTTACGCGCTTTACCATCTTACTGTTTTGGATGTAAAATATCCCTCTATTTTGTCCGGATTTATTTTATTTATGGGGTTATCTGTCGGCGGGGCACTTGCCCTGGGATATGCCCTTGTAACGGCCACCTTATATGCACTCAAACAAACCGCGACCTACGCCGAAAATTTTTTCTATGAATTATGGGAAGCATTAAAAGAAAAAGTCCGCCGTCAAATTAACAGTATGGAAGAAGGGATTGCCAAACAACAAGCCAAAGTGATATTAGACAACAGTTTAAGAGAAGTGTTAGCGCCTTTACACAAACTGCGAGTCGGTTCTGTACCGGTACTGTTAAGTTATATATTGCTTGCTTTACTTACTTTTGTAAGCCGCTCGGTTTTTCTGGCAAAATTAGCCCGCACGACAGGAGCAACTATTCACTTTTCAGCTATTTTTGCCAGTCGGGCCACGTTAATAGGTGCTTTGTTTCTAAATATGCGTTGGCTAGCGACTTTGGGTTTATGGATGATGTATATACTTGGCATTTTAATCTTGCTGTGGAGTGTATGCCTAGTTTGGTAAAATATATTTATGAAGTATATAATAACCGTTTTAATGATTGTGTTCTGCCTGTTTCCGACATACGCACAAAATACCGGCGAGTTACTGCGTCAAGCCAATAAGGAAACAGACCCCGCTAAACGCATCACTCTTTTAACTAAAGCCATTCAGCAGTCCCCCAATTCGGCTACTGCGTGGCATCACCGGGCCGATGCTTACAAAGAGGAGGGGAAAATCAAACTGGCCTTGCAAGATTATACGCACGCCATTTCTTTGACCCCGCAAGATCCGTTTCGTTACTATGCCCGAGCATTGGCCTATTTGGATAATAAACAATACACTTTGGCTGCCGCCGATTTAACCAAAGCGATTTCTCTTAAAAAAAATTATCCACCCTTTTATTTGCATCGTGCGGATGCACAATTAGCTTTGGAAAAATACGCCCAAGCAATTTCCGATTACAAAAAATATCTATCCAAAGAATCCAAAACCCCACAAATCGCTCTTCATTTAGCGGAAGCCTATGTCAAAACCTATCAATATGATGCCGCTGAAAAAGAGCTGGACTTTGTACAAAACAGCTCAGCGGACTTGCCTGCCGTTTACTTTTGGCGCGGAAGAATTTTGCAAAACCAAAATCAACTCGATGAGGCAGTTTCTTTTTATAGTAAAGCTATCAATCGGGATCATTCCTTTGACCAAGCCTATCGATATCGGGCCTCTGCTTTTAAGGACATGGGAGAATTAGAAGCCTCGGCCGAGGATTATACCCAGTTACTGGCGCTATCACCGGAACCCATTTTTTACAACCGCCGCGGACTAGTTTATGAAGAGTTGGAACAATGGGACAACGCACTGGCAGACTATACGAAAACTATTGAACTTTCGCCTAAATGGCCCATCGCGTATAATAACCGCGGATATGTTTATCTAAAACAAAAAAAATATGCCAAAGCAAAAGCTGATTTTGAAACCGCTATCCGTTTGGATAGTAGTCTACCTACTCCCTACATTAATTTAGCCGGTCTTGCTTGGCTCAAAAATAAAGACCGCCGTAGTGTTTATCGTTACCTGGAACAAGCCTTAAAACACCATTTCCGTGACTTTGAATCTCTGTATGATCAAAATCGAAAAGGATGGATGTTTGAAGGGATTAATAATACCTCCGAGTTCCGCGCCGTTATGTATAAATAAAAGACCTATTTGCTTTTTGGGTCCTTTGACTCTTGCACAAAATCAATAGATTCACTATACTTTAAGTGTAAGGACAAAACTTTTAAGGAGAACTTATGAAAAAACTGATTGCATTACTAGTCGTGATAGGAGCATTTCCTTTACTCACGCAAGCTCAAAAATATAAAGACCCACCCGCCGTTGAGAATCTGAAAAATAGCATACTTAAATCGGCTTACAATGCTGTGCCTCGGGTGGAGGAACCGAATGCCGGTTCTATTGAACAAAACAAAGTGGTACATTTCTCCGTCAAGGAACAGGTGTCTGATGATAATTTCATGCATGGCACTTTTGAAGCTGATATTTTCTGCAAAGCATATCCGCTGGATGCCCATTGGTTGGTCGTGGCTGATACTTGCTTAAATGTGTCTGACGAAGATATTTTTTCTGAAGGAGACCATAACTCCATTCAACGCCAACGTGTAGAGGAATCCCTCAAGGACATGGGCACGCGGTCCATATACCGAAACGGCAATTTAATGTTGATCCGCCTAAATGAAGAAACTTATACGGCTCCGTATGTGCACCTGTTGGCAGTTGATTCTCCGGCAACATTATTTGCTCTCGGTCGCATAAATGAAATCAAAATAAATACCTCACGCTTTGCCGCATTTAAGGATCATATTCGTTCCAGAAAATTCAAAAAGAACTCTGCGGATGGTAACTTCTTTCAATTAGACGAAGGAATGCTCGATTTATCCGGTACGGCTACCGATCCTTTGTTTATGATTGCTGATAAAGAAAACCACGAAGTGCTGGCCGCCTATAATCAGGGGAAAATTAGCTATGCGCTCCAAATATCCGCAAACGATACGTTCCACACCAGTACGACACTGACCTCACCTGATTGGAAAATACTGACTAAGAATGATTTGGAATTTGTTAAACAAACCATTTCTAAGCAAGAGCCGGCCGCTTGGGAACAGGTGAAGAAGCGTCTATTTTTCAATAATACGCGCAAACCCTTCTTCGACTAATTATTATCCAATCAAAAGGCTGCCGATTCCTAGGCAGCCTTTTTTTATTTTCTAATCCTAAAAATCTCTGAATGGGAAACCGCAAATTTTATACAATAACAGGAACATAAAAGGAGGTTATATGTCACAAGGAAATCCGTTATTTAATGAAAAAGCCTATCAAAAAACATTGGAAGGTTATCAGTTGCGCGTAGGGGAAGAAATGACCCTGCAAGGAACCATCAATAAATCTTGCTTTTTATTATTGCTTTGCTTGGCAGGAGGAGTGATTGGCTGGAATCATATCGGCTCTGTGTTTGCCCACTCCATGCTGATTGTATTGGCCGCATTTATCGTGGCTCTGGTCATTATTTTTAAGAAAACCACGGCTCCTTTGTTAGCTCCCGTGTATGCAGTACTGGAAGGATTAGCCCTAGGCGCCATTTCCGCCGGGTATAATCAAATGTATGAAGGTATTGTGGTGCAAGCAGTATCTATTACGGCCTTAGTCTTTGCGCTGATGTTATTCTTGTATAAAAGCG
The DNA here is from genome assembly GCA_017528825.1 of Elusimicrobiaceae bacterium. Lineage (NCBI taxonomy): Bacteria > Pseudomonadati > Elusimicrobiota > Elusimicrobia > Elusimicrobiales > Elusimicrobiaceae > Elusimicrobiaceae bacterium. The sequence continues at coordinate 25,398 of JAFXOI010000006.1, forward strand.
GCATTATTAAAGTCAACCGCACTTTTGTTTTAGGTGTCACCGCGGCAACTGGGGCCATTGCCCTGTTTTATCTTATTTCTTTGGTACTTTCTCTCTTTGGGGTACAAGTTCCCTATTTTGAGAGTACCAGCGGCTGGGCCATTGCCATTAATGCAATTATTTGTATTGTGGCTGCTTTGAACTTTGCTATTGATTTTCAATTTATCAATATCATGACGCAACTGCCCCAAGTACCCAAATACATGGAATGGTATGCAGGATTTTCGTTACTGGTTACCCTGGTATGGGTGTATATAGAAATATTAAAATTGCTAGGCCGTAGCCGCAGCAGACGTTAAAACTGCACGAAGTACCTTAAAATTTGGTAAAATAAATAGGACAAGTAGTTTTATATTTAATGGAGGACGTACAAAGTATGACTATAAAAGTAGGTATTAACGGCTTCGGCCGCATCGGCCGCTTCGTATTCCGCGCGGCGATGAATCACCCTGAAATCGAAATCGTCGGTATCAATGATTTGACCCCGGTGGATTATTTAGCTTACATGCTCAAATATGACACGATGCACGGTCAATTTGAAGGCGAAATCAAAGCTGATGTAGAAAATAACAAATTAATCGTCAACGGTAAAGCTATTCGCGTCACCGCTGAAAAAGATCCTGCCAACTTGGCTTGGGACAAAGTAGGTGCCGAATATATCGTAGAATCTACCGGTTTATTCTTAACCAAAGAAAAAGCACAAGCTCACATTAAAGCCGGTGCCAAATACGTAGTAATGTCTGCTCCTTCCAAAGACGATACCCCGATGTTTGTCTGCGGTGTGAACGAAAAAACCTATGTAAAAGGAACCCAATTTGTTTCTAACGCTTCCTGCACCACCAACTGCTTGGCTCCTATCGCCAAAGTATTAAATGATAAATTCGGTATCATCAATGGTTTGATGACCACTGTACACTCCACCACCGCTACTCAAAAAACCGTAGACGGTGTTTCTATGAAAGATTGGCGTGGTGGCCGCGCTGCATCCGGCAACATCATTCCGTCTTCTACCGGTGCTGCCAAGGCCGTGGGCAAAGTCATTCCGTCCTTGAACGGTAAATTAACCGGTATTTCTATGCGCGTACCGACCTTGGACGTGTCCGTAGTAGATTTGACCGTTAACTTGGAAAAACCCGCCACCAAAGAAGCCATTTGCAAAGCGATGAAAGAAGCTTCCGAAGGCGAACTCAAAGGCATTTTGGGCTACACCGAAGATGCCGTGGTATCCTCTGATTTCTTGGGCGATCCGCGCACCTCTATCTTTGATGCCAATGCCGGCGTATACTTGACCGATACCTTTGTGAAAGTTGTTTCTTGGTATGACAACGAAATTGGTTACTCTAACAAAGTGTTAGATTTAATCAAACACATGGCTTCCGTCAACAAATAAGTTTTGTCTGACCGAAAAGGCGGCTTGCAAAAGCCGCCTTTATTTTAAGAGAAGGGGAAAAACTATGAACTTTGACAGCATCAAAAAAATGCAAGATGTAGATTTGAAAAATAAAAAAGTCTTGGTACGTGTCGATTACAACGTACCCTTGAAAGACGGTAAAGTAGATAACAACAAACGTATCGTTGCTACCGAAAAAACCATTAAACATTTACTCGATAATAATTGCCGTATCGTTTTGTGCGCCCACTTGGGCCGCCCCAAAGGCAAAGTTGCTCCGGAATTTAGCTTGGCCCCCGTGGCTGAAGAAGTAGCCAAAGTGTTCGGCGTACCTGTGCACTTTGCCAAAGACTGCGTTGGCCCGGAAGCCGATAAAGTAGTCGCCGCGGCCAAAAACGGCGAAATCGTTTTGTTAGAAAACTTGCGTTTCCACCCCGAAGAAGAAGCCAACGATGCCGAATTTGCCAAACAACTGGCTAAACACGGCGAAGTATTTGTACAAGAAGCTTTTGGTACTGTACACCGCGCCCACGCTTCCACCAGCGCTATTGCCCAATATTTGCCGGGCTCTATCGGATACCTCGTGCAAAAAGAAGTGGAATTTTTGGGTAAAGCCTTAAACAATCCGGCCCGCCCGTTTGCCGCTGTCATCGGCGGTGCAAAAGTGTCTGACAAAATTATGCTCTTAAATAACTTGTTAGACAAAGTAAACGTCTTAATTATCGGCGGCGGTATGGCTTATACGTTCCTCAAAGCCAAAGGCATGGAAGTAGGCAAATCTCTCTTGGATGAAAGCAAAATTGAAGAAGCCAAAGGCGTCATGGCCAAGGCAGAAGCCAAAGGCGTGAAAATGTTAATGCCGGTGGACTTCCGCATTTCTAAAGAATTTTCCGAAACTGCCGAAGCGGTCATTTCCGACACGATTCCTGCCGATATGGAAGGCATGGACATTGGCCCGAAAACCGAAAAATTATTTGCTGATGAACTCATGAAATGCAAAACCATTTTCTGGAACGGGCCGATGGGCGTGTTTGAATTTCCGAATTTTGCCAAAGGCAGCTTCTCTATTGCCAATGCTATGATTGCCGCTACCAAAGCCGGTGCGATTTCTATTATCGGCGGCGGTGACAGCGTCAACGTGCTCAAAAAAGGCAAAATCAATCAAAAAGACTTCTCGCACGTTTCTACCGGCGGTGGTGCCAGTATGGAATTTGTGGAAGGAAAAGAACTTCCCGGACTTGTCGCATTGATGAAATAATCTGACACAAACAAAGCCCCCAAAATTGGGGGCTTTGTTATTTAGTCCGAGAAAGAATTGCCGGGTTTGGTTGCAATGAGCAAATAAGGCAAGTTCTTTTTGAACAAACTATAAAAATCTCACAAACAGGGCCTGTTGTTTAGGCCCTGTCTATTTATATCAAAAAGAACTTCCTGGACTCGTGGCACTCGCAAAATAGTTTCTAGCATTACGCTAAACAACTTAAAACCCCTCGCACACGCGAGGGGTTTTTTATAGATTTTCTTGAATCAAGTCTTAACAACAACTGCAATTTGAATCTTCGGGGATATTTAACAATGAGGCATAATTCATAGAAGGGTCCTCTCCCCAACAACCGGCACTCTCACCGAGAAACACTTGATTATCATGATAACACAAGCAAATATCTTCGTTTTTATACTGAGCAGATGGATATCCCGCAACGCTCCAACTAGCACAATAGAAAAATTTATCCGTTTCAAATACACCGCCCTCTGCAGTAGAACAGCCTTCCCATGCGCTTTGTTCTCCAATAGATACTCCTAAATCTTTCATGGCACAATACTCCTCTCCAGTCTCTAAATGACAAACGTCATCTGCTTCAGAAATCGTTTTAAGATTTATCATGGTTTCTGCAAAACGAGATTTTATAACTGCTTTTTGATATTGTGGTAAAGCAATGGCTGACAAAATACCGATAATTAGTACTACCACTAATAATTCTATCAGTGTAAACGCTTTCTTATTGTTCATTTTATATTCTCCTTTCTATTTTTGGAAAGACGCAAAAACGGCTGCTATCTTTGAGCCTATGAAGTAACCCAATTATAACAGCCGTAGTCTGCCGCGCCCGAAGGCGTGGCAAACACTCGGCACACGCAGACCGTCGCCTTTGTGTGCCTGATATCGGCTGTTTTTGGACTTCATAGTGCCTTGAGCATGCTCAAAGCTTTCCGCGTTTTTCACACGGTTCCAAAAACAGATCAAATTGTAACTACATTTTCAGTATAGCAAATTTGAACTTTTACTGTACCTTATCCGCCTTAAAATCCATATAGGCCCTAAGACCTATATTGGACCTGATACCAAATTTCCGTTGACGGAGCACTCCTTTTTTGAAATACTATTACTATAAGTTCTATATATCATGGCCAAGCTACAATCTACTTGTCCACTTAAGGAGAAAATAAATGAAAAAATATGTACTGATGCTATTAGGGCTGGCTTTGTTATCTTTGGGTGTACAGGCAGCAGAGACATCGGAGCTGAAAAATGTGCCGGCTTTGGAATATGCGTTTGAAAGTGGCGATCAAGACGAATTTATTGCTTTTCAAATTCGCGTAATAAAAAATAACTCACGTCCGAACGATGCTTTTGAAAGTGCGGACAGTTTATTTAATGCTTTAATTAAACAAGCTATGTATATGGAAGCAACCGCCTCTGACAAGCATCAAGCTTCCGATTTAAAGCTTTTTACAAATTCGTTGATAAATGTCAGAAAACTCCATACAAAATTCGTCCAAGATTTGAAAAGAAGACATAGTGATATGCAAGCACTTTTGTACCAATTGGAAGATTTCGCGTCTAATTACACCACTGCTATTAAAAAAGTGGAAGAAATTTCCCACCAAGCCGGAGTGCATTTGGATTTTGAAAAAGTGTTACGTGATATCATTGACCATAACTATCAGTTGGAAAATGAGGGGACTTATTGCTTATCTTCTTTGGCAGACAAAGTAGAACGCCACTTTATGGGTACTACTGAACCAACTTGGATTACAAACGGCTCTAACTTCTACAAAGGATTAGATGCTACGTATTAAATTACTTAAACAGTAAACTTAAATCCACCCTCGCCAACAATGGGTGGATTTTTTAGAAAAAATTCCTACCAATCAAATATAAAACTTGCTATAATAAATATATATTTTACAGGAGATTATTTTTTATGCAAACCTTGTTGTTAATTGTTCACTATTTTGTGTGTATTTTACTGATTTTACTGATTTTATTACAAAGCGGAAAAGGCTCTGCCGCCGGTATTTTTGGTGCGTCCGGTGCTGATAATATTTTCGCAAGCCCGACGGCATTTAATGCTGTCAATAAATTAACAGCCGCGCTGGCAGTCGTGCTATTCTGCACCTCTATTCTGCTGACGATTTCTTATAACCGCAAAACTTCATCCTCTGTTTTAGATAAGGTCAATTTGCCCGCCGCCACGGCCCCGGCCAATCCGGCTCAGTAAGATTTACTTATTTGAACATACGGTCTGCCCACAAGCAGACCGTATTTTTTTGTCTAAAACTTGCTATACTATAAAAGAAGTACCCGGGAATAGCGGTTATATTATATTCCCATACAATTTAATTCTGTTTTTGGAACCGTATATAGCATACGGTGCGCTCTTGAGAAATCAGGGGCATAATTGAGGTCCAAAAACAGTCGTTTTAGGCACCATATAGCAGAGCTGATCCCTTTACTATGTGGTGCCGAGTGTTTGCCCGCCCCTATGGGGTGTGGCAAACCACGGCTGTTATGTTTTTGGTTACCTCAATTAGCTGAAACATAATAGCCGTTTTTCATGTTTCTTTTTCCAAAAACAGTAAGGAGAAAGAACATGAAAAAAGCATTTACGCTGGTCGAGTTGTTAGTAGTTGTACTGATAATCGGTATCTTAAGTGCGATCGCAATACCGATGTATCAAGGCGCCGTAGATAAGAGCCATTGGAGTACGATGTTACCAGGGGCAAAAGCAATCAAAGACGCGCAGGAAGCGATTAAACTTACCAATGGATTATATACCTCTAATATGGAAGATTTAGATGTTACGATGAATAGTGGCTCAGAGATAAGCTATAGCTTAGAAACAATAAATCATGGCGATGACTCCAATGTAATCAGAGTTACTAACAGCAAACTTGCCAATGTCAGATTAGCTAGTTATTTAGATGAAAACCC
>JAFXOI010000007.1 GCA_017528825.1 Elusimicrobiaceae bacterium
CCTACACCTTTATAACCGAGTTCGATTAAGTTCTCGTTTAAACTGCTTACCTCGATTAAAAAAATCACTGTACAAATAAGGCCCGGGAATACTTTTTCCGGAATAAAATCGACTCCGAAACAATGGATTTCCGGAGCCCATTTCCCCATACAGAAAAACACGATTAAAGCGAGAGTATAAACAGTTAGTTTTTCAATAATCCGGGAAAATGCTCGGGAGGATAAATAATTCTCGTTCCAAGTCTCGGCTTTGAAAAACTGAACAAACACCCGGCTTAATTTAATTAATTTGATATCCGTTTCGTTCGGATCATGTTCCATAATATATTTTTTACAGATACAGTCCCAGCGTGTAATGGTATCAAAAACCACCATTAAAAACACCAGGAAAAGTACGGGCCAAAAATTATTCCCACATAATTTAGTCCCTATTGTGTAAATGATTAAGGCTATAGCCCATAAATCAAAATTATAGAGGTGATCAAGAAAGTTTTTTAAAACCGACACAATAATCACCTCCATTTAAGCCGTCCGTTTCCACATATATACAGCGAGATAGGGCTGCATATTGTTCATAGCAGTGCCACCGCCTACAGATCCTACGCTGGCTGTATGAGTGTGTGCGCCGTCGTTTGAAATGCTGTGAGCGTGATCAATAGCCCAGGAGGTTTCACCAGTCCACGAACGCCCAGCTTCAAATTGAGCTATAAAGCCAGAACCAGAACCATCTGAGCCACAAGCACCATGATAAGCACCCCTATAAAAAGCGCCGCCAAATCCAGCAAAATCCGAACGGTCATCTATGCCAAACCAACCCGTGATATTCATATTGCCACGATTATGATTATGGCCGCCGCTGTTTCCAGTATACCCACCGTGTCTATGAGTACCAGCGGTGTTAATACTTACATTGTGAGTGTGTCCGGGCAATTCATTTATTGTAAGCGTATGTGTTTTTTCGCCTCCAGTGCTTCCAGCAGGATAACTACTGTTAGCACCAATTAAAACCCGGCCCTCGTCTAATGCTACCCAAGTGCCACCGAATAGCGTAGCCGGAGAGGTAGAACTGGTACTCATATAGATAGAGCCTACCGGATACACCATATCGATAATATTCATTTTTGATTTTTTAACCAGAGAAACGGTGTTTGTCTGGCCGTTTTGCCTGGTATATTTAAACTCCGCCTCGTTTGCTGTCGCCGTAATGCTGACGATCCGGTTAGCTTTGTTGGCAGCGACTTCCTCGTCCAGGATATCGAAATTCTCATTAAGGGCCTCGATATCGGCGTTATTGTCATAGGTAGGACGATTCAGTCTCAAATTTGGCGTTTTTGGTAAATTATCATACTGACTTGCCATGCTTAAGATCCTCCTCGTTTAATATCCTGGTTATTTCGTCCTGGCTCATAAACTTCAGCAACAGATTAACCAGTTTGGCAATGATACGACTTTGCTTTTCATTAATTTCAGAGAGATCAAGCGTAAGGTTCTCCAACGATTTCCTCATACTCATCTGCCGTAATCCACCCTTTAATAACAGCATTTCTTACCATAGTTTTGTTCCAGAGGCCGCTGTCGTAGTATTTTTTAACTTTTTCAAATTTACTCATTTTCCGTTACCTCCATTTCTTCCGTAGGAATATCGATATCGCTCATCATTGCCAGGTAATCGATATCGGCCTGTTGTTTAGCTACCTGGGCCTCAAAGTTTTCCCGTTTACGTACGTCTGCTACAGATTCGGTATTACGTTTAAAAATCATAATCATTACCTCCATAAATTTTTAAAATAAGAATCCATTCTCTGTATCAATTTATTTGAGTTACCTACGCTGGCGTGAGCTTTCCAAGCGTTATAACACTCATAAACTTTTGCTTTTGTTAACGTACCTTTTCGGGCCTTATTAACCAGCCTTTTTAGCTTTCGCTTTTCGGCTTTTACGTTTTGTCCGTCTATCGATAAAACGACTTTTCCGGTTTCTGTGAGCCGGAACGTAAAGCCTAAAAATAAAAAGCCTCTACAGAGAGGATAGATTTTTGTTTTATTAATATTGATTTCAAATCCTAAATTATTGAGCTGTTTCCCGATAATCTCAAGCCAGTTTTTCAACGTGTTTTTATCGTTATGGATAATGATAGTATCGTCCATATACCGGAGGTAATATTTTATGTGCAGCTGTTCTTTACAGAAATGATCCACATCATCCAAAACACCGATACCGGCGATTTGTACCATTTGGGAACCGGGATTATATCCTACTGTTCCGGAATACTGGGTATCTAATATTTTGGCAGCCATACCGTAAATATCGTCGGGAACCATTTTCGCAAACTTGTTTTTAACAACGTCGTGACGCATACTCGGGTAATAGCCTTTAATATCAATGTGTAAGACGTAACCCTCCGGGCCGTAATTACAAAAGTAATTCCATAAGAATTTTTTAATCCTGCCCCTGGCAAAATCAGTACCTTTTCCCTTTTGACAGGCTGCGTTATCATAGATAAACGCATTTGTTATCATGGGATACAGAGCATTATCATTTAAAGACCTTTGATATACTCTGTCTCTAAAGCTGATACACAAACCGTCTCGAGGCTTCGGGTGAGTGATCTTTATAGGTTTAGGAGCCAGGCTTTTATAAGTTCCGGCCTCCAGCTCATCACATAACTGATTTGTTCGCTCTATCTGGTTCAAGATAAAACTGGATACTGACGGTTTCCAAATAACTCCTTTTTTACATTTTAGTCCTGAATTATAAAGATTATCGTAATCAATAACAAAAGATTTATTCATAAAGTTTCCTCATTGTGATAGCAGATCAGGCGTGTTTTTGACACGTCCTCCACATCAACAAGGTATTGTTTATCCATAAGGAAAAGATATAGGCTCCTTGTATATAGATAGCTGGATAGCACCTGTTTTATAAACAAGCCATAAGTATCCGAACATATACAATCGGGAGCGAAGCGATTGGCGTTGCTTGCGTTGTTGTTGTTGGCGTTGCCGGACGTATTGACATTCCATGTATTGTTAGCGTTGCCACGGTTAGCGCTGCGGAGCCGGACGTTCTGCGAATAGCCTATATCTTAATAAATTAAGCGTTAAACCGCTTAATATCGCTTTCCTGCCAGGCTCTGGTTAAATTGCGTACTTTGATAACGTTCTTTCCCCAGAACCTCACCCGTTTACCGGATAAATGAAAAATAGGTTTAGCGATCTGAATCAGGGCCAGCAAATTATTACAATTTCGAGCTGCTTCGTCCTGTAACCGTTTTCTTTCTTTTCGGTTATCGGTAAAATTCTCAGTTCCCGGTTTCATTAAAATGTTATTTGCCGTCCATAAATTAACAAAAATATCTATAGCTGTATTTGTTATTTTTTCTGTAAGCAAATGCTGAAAATCCGGAGTAAATACTTTGGGATTTTTGCAAATACGCAACGTATAAGCAGCCAGGCTCTGGGCGTCCAGTAATACCTGTAATTTGTTTTCCGCTCGTTTGCTTTCTGGTACAGACATTTGTTATTTGCCCTCCGTTTTAAGGGAGCCATGCGTGGCTGGCTCCCATTAATGATTTATCCGATTAACAAATAACACAAGCGGGAGCGAAGCGATTGGCGTTGCTAGCGTAGCTGCGGTAGGCGTAGCCGGACGTATAGACACCCCATGTATCGCTAGCGTTGCCACGGTAAGCGCTGCGGAGCCGGACGGACTGCGCTGAAACGTGGTTTTCTACGGCATAGGTAATCATATTCGGGAACGCTACGCCAACCGGTAATGAATTGGGGGACTCGCTGGCCCGTCTCCAGTAATCCCAGGTTTCACCCTCGCCGGCCAGCTGAGGAGCAAAGTGTTCCTCCTCCAGAGACGGTACAAAGAATTTATCAAAGGTTTCATCAAATCCGAGGTTCTTTTCTGCGTCAACCACAGTATTAAGAGCAGTTTTAACTTTTACTTTACCCAGGATATTCAGGAACTCGCTTTCAAAACCGGTTAACCAGCCGGCTTTATTAATCTGATCCGGCACGATATCAAATTCGGTTTGAGGAGTCCACCAGGCGTTAGCTGCAGCAGCGCTGTTTAAGAACCGGCGTAAAGCGCTGTCTTTCCAGCGGTTATTACCGTAAGCCGTTCTCTGGACACCATTCAGGCCGTATTCATTGTTACCGTAAGCGTCCCACAGGCCGAGATACTCGCCCCGGGCCTCTTTCGTTACGGTATTGACGGTTTCCAGAATAGTTTTGTGATCGGTATCATACACATAAACTTTCCAGTTTGTATAAACCTGATCGGGCATACCGACAAAACCAGCCAAAATAGCGCCAGCCGGAGCGTCGTTTACGAGTGTAAAGCAAAGATTATCACCTTTAACACAATTTTTACCCCAGGTTACGTCACAGGTGAGGTAATAGGTACCAGCCGGAAGCCCGTCCTCACCGACCACGTAAAACCCTTGTGCATGAGAGAACTGCACACCGAACGGGGAGGCGTAATGAGACTGTAAAAACATACCGGGAACGGTTTCACCGTCCTGTAATTCAACGTCTTTAAAATGCGTAATGTCAAAGGGGAGACTATAAGAAACGTCGGCAACAACGTCCCTCCAGGGGACGATAATCTGATCGCCAACGTTAAAGAGCTGAGAGGCGTAACCGTTCTTAACGATCTGCTGGATCGTTCTTAAGTCACTGGCTACGGCTGCGATACTGCTCGCATTTGCCACCCGTAAAATAGCGTTCTGTTCTCCTAAAAGATCGGCAATTTTTAAACCGGTAGTATCACTGATAATATCAATTCCGTTAGGCATAATTAATCCTCCTTATTCTCCATTGTTTTCTTCTGCTTCTTCGAGTTCTACGTGGAGTTTACCCTCACCGGTAACGCTGAATTTCAGCCCGTTCAGGTGTTCTCCCAAACTATCACTTACACCCTGGATACTTTCGCTAAGGTTTGTATTTACCTGATCAATAGACGCCGTTAAAGAAGTATTAAGAGTTTCAATATCGCCGCTTAATTCATTATCCAAAGCAGTAATGCTGCTGGACAAGGCATTATTAACGTCGGTTACCCTGGCGTCTACAGTAGCAATATCGTCCTCCGTTTCTGATTTAAAGGCGGCGAAAGTGGTTTCAATAAACGTATTGAGCGTCGTAGAAAGAGTGTTAATTTGATTTTGTAATCCGGATACAATGTTATCCAGATCTAAAATTTCTCTTAAGTTTCCAATTAATATTCGTTTCATGCTGTCTCCTCGTATTCCATATAAATCTTAGTCCCCGACACAATAAAACTGATATCCGTTTCATCATAAATACCGGCAAACGTGGCGTATATATCAGTATTGGATTCAATAGTAATTGTAGGCGGTACGTCCTCCACATTTTCGACAACCTGATATAACAAACCGTTTTCTGCAGCCAGCATAAACTCCAGAACGTACTGGCGAAACTCGTCGTTTTGAAACAAATCCAGCCAGGTATGATCTTCATGATGATTACCCCAGGTTCCATAAGCCAAAGCGTTTTCCCAGGTAAGATACAAGAATACATACCAGATAGCCAAATGAGCCGGCTTTACGTCCTCCAAAATACTTTTAAGGATATCGATATCCTCCGGAACACCGATAGGGCTCGTAAAAACGGCTTTTATTTTTCCCTCTACAAACGAGAGCTTGAGTAAACCGTTTTTCCAGCTGTCGGCTACTTCCTGGAGTAAAACGATATCGGCTTTGCTGGTTCCTACCCATTTGGCCCGGACGGTACTACGCCGGCTATCAAGACTCTGATTTTCACCGGGTATTATTTTCGCTTCTTTCTCAAAATGTTCCAGGGCTTTTAAGGTAGCGGTATCAAAATAATTGTTTCCGTACACCTCATCCAGGGCAGCGTTTACAGTGTCCAGAGTAAGACCAACACTGTTAAACAGTTCACGGATCCATTTATCTTTACGATACAGAGCGTGGAGAGTGTTTATCATATAATCTTTACTGAACATTTATAGTCACCGTCCCGAGTACAGGTATAGATTTATCCGGTATTGTTAATCTGCTGGCAGAATTATTAAGGAGTAAACCGTCATAATCGCTTACGCCCTCACAATTCAGCAAAAGATTTCCGACTTTTGCCGGAGAAATATACTGACTGTTAAAAACAATGCTTGCAAAAAATTTTGTTACCAGTCCCTCAAACTCAGTTTTAATATCTGCTACTGTTCTGGTATTGTCGAGCTGTACTGTAACACTGATATTAACTGTGAGGGGATCTGCTGCAACCACGGTACAATATGCACCGATAGGAGCCTCTCCTAAACCGGTTCCGGCACTGTTCGGATCAATATATTCCTGACACCTTGCCACCGTTTCCGGACTGGGTACGAGTCCGTCGTCGTCAACGACCACGACCTGAACCGTATTATCTCCGTCCCACAAAGGAAAAACCTTACAGTCTCCGATTCCGGGAACTTCTTTTGCCCAGCGGCGGTAATGATAAACGTTTCCGCTGGTAGCCGGTTCCTGCAGCGCTTCGTAATAGCGTTCTCTTAGACTTTCGTCGGTTTCCTCGTCATAGCCGTCGCTTGTAACATCCGGATTAGTAACCTGGCTGATTCCCTGTATCGTTACAGGCATTTGTGTAATAATTCCGGCGATAACATTACCCTCGGAACCGCTTTTCACAGCTCGGATAGCAACGGTATCACCCTGGTTAACGTGTTTCGTCTCCAGTGATTCAAACTGTATATTTGTTTCGGTAGCAAACAGATCGCCAGCGTCGATATCCCCGGAGCCGCTAACTATTTGGATATATCCTGTTGCATACGTGGCAGCCTTACGGGTAAGGCCTTTACGCTGATAAATAAAGCGTTCCAAATCTGCTCCAGTCAAATTATCGACGTCCTGCAAATATTCGATTTTAAAGCACTTATCCCAGAGCCGTTTAATACCAAAAGCCGTAGCTTTCAGGATATCCCAGACAGGAAACCCCTCCGTTTTTTGATAACTGTCGGAAACCTGATTCAGTAATTCCTCGTGTACGGCCTCTACCGTAGTCGTTTTTAACTCAGTAGCCATATATAACCACCTCCTCTCCTGTATTAGTTTTTACCGTAAATGAAAAAGTACCCTTATCAAAATTCCAGTCGGATACGCTGGCTACGTCTGGACACTTCGTAAGGATACCCTCATTAATACGCCTCATAATTTCCGCTACCTGATAACCTCTCGGTAATCGATAACCGACCAAATCCCGGAGATCCACGCCAAAAGAGGAGGTATAAACCTTGTATTTGTCTACCTCCGTACGGATAAAAAGCTCTATCCATTGTTTGATAGCGTCGATTTTACTGGGCTCGACGTTTTTACCGTCATTGATCACAAATTCTTTTTTCTCGTAATCAAATTTTATAGATCGTCCAATAGTGCCGGAAACGACAGTATCAGCCGTTTCGTCTACGGTAGCGATTTCTGTTTCGGTTAACGTTATTTCATCCGGAAACATCAGCTAACACCTCGCAATATATCGACAATGAAAAAATGTTGCCCGGATTCATCCGGAACAACCATAACGTAATCACCAACTTTCCAAACTTCATTCAAATGTACACGTCCGTTACATTCGATATCACCGTCAGCGTTATAATTACCGCCGCCTGGATTACAGCTGACCGATATTTTACCGCTCTGGCTCTGATTTGCCACATAATCCCGGAAAGTCGTTTCACGTTCCAGGATCTGATTACAAATATAAATCTGCCAGGCCTGTAACATAAATTTCCCGGACTGGATAGAAATAATCACCGGCGATAAAGACTCGACTTTACCGATACAGGCGCCGATCGGTTTCGGATTATCTCTTTCCTTAAACTGTTTGGCCATTTCATACTCCCAGTTTTCCATGTTATACCTCCAAATCCAGCTCCATAACATGAGAGCGCCCGTTATATTTGTGAGTACAATTTTTTACTAAAAATGCTCCGACCAAATCGATATCCGGCTGATTAAATACCAACATCCTCCCGGATCTGACGGTATCGTCCCCGAAAAGAGTAACCTTAAAATCTTTTTTAACTTTGTTCAGATCCGCTAATTTTTTCTTAGCGATTTCTGCAGCCTGGGAACTCTTTTTATCCTCGATTTTTTCAACCTTAGTTAACAAACCAAAGGTTTTAATATTGTTGCTGTCCTCTGCCGTCGCTAAAATCTGTCGGTTCTTTTCCGAGGAGCTCACGATCATAACCCGAGTAGCCATTTCTTCGGCGCTGTAACTGCAGTTAAAGGAGCCGATAACCTTAGTTACATCAAAAGCGTTAACATTGGGCGCCGGTTTATACGTTGCGGTAATAATTAAATCCTCATATTTTTCGATATATAATTTATTATCCCTGACCTCCAGACGGTATTTAATACCGAGTTCTGCAGTAGCGAGTTTAAGTAAATCCTTAATGATGTCAGAGATTTTTACACCGTTATAAATCTTGCTGATTTCTGTCGGAATATCTGTAACAGAGCCAACCGGGATACTGTTCTCGTTACATAACTTAGTAATCGCTCCCGAAACACTGATTTTATTAAACTGTATAATCGCCTCGGACTTATTAAGGTAATAGGCGTAATCGTAGCATTTATAGGAAAGCTGGGTAAAATGGCTGTGAGTTTGCGCCATAATAACACCGAAAAACACGGTTTTACCGTTATTGCTCATAACAACTTTACCGCCGATTTCCAGGCGATTCTTATTGTAATTTGTGTCCAAAGGATTATTCAGTAAATCAAAACTCAGCTGCATACCCAGTGATTCGATATTATCGCTCCGGGTATAGTTTGCAGTTACAGGAGTGATGTTTTTTGAAACACCGTTTTTATCAATATACGTAAGTTTAATCATGAGCTCAAACCTCCGGCTCCGGTAACCGTTCTGTATTCCGTCAATTCCAGCCGGTAATGATAATCACCGACATTATCGACGTTGTAAACAAAATCATTAACCAGAGCAGCCATAGACAGATAAACGCTGCCGTTTGAATAAACTACCGTAATCCGTATCGGCTTATAGGCGAGCTGATTTTTCTTAATAAAGTTAATTACCGTTCCGGCCCCGTCACCGTTCGGCCTACACCAGGAGTATTTTAAAGGAGTAGGAGGTAAAATACTCTCCAGCTTCAACGACCGGGAACCCATAGGCCCGATTACAGCCATATCTCCTAAAATACCGTTAAACGTCTCGTTGTTTTGTGGGCTGTTCTGTTCCGGCAAATTTGCAGGAACAACGGGTAAAACCACCTTTTCGCTGTCAGACGCCAAAACGATATCGGCCTTTCCCGGCTTACCGAGTACAGAGGGGACGAGGATAGAAAACAGCTGACTGATAGTAGCGTTCAATATAATCACCTCCTACATATTAGCCAGGGCTTCGACAATACGATTCGTAATTACCCGGCCACAGTCATTATAAAAATCTTCATTACCGATAACGTTCCCGGCAATAGTAAGGTTTAAATTAATAACCGGCGCTGATTTTTGAACCGTTTTCGCTGCCAAATCATGAGGTATGATCTGAGAGCCACTGGGGAGCGTAATTAATTCGCCACGGTTACCCTCGTTAACATAAGTCTGGCCACCCTGGAAATAACTTGTACCGGTAGCGTTATGGGGAACGTCTTTACGTTCTTCCATTTTCCGCTGGTGGTAATTTACGATCGTGTCGATAGGATGAGCGATAAAATTTTTAAAATCAGTCCAGAGGCCTTTTAAACGATCTATACAGCTGGTAAATGAGGCGCTAATACTATCCCAAACACTTAAAACCGTATTTTTTATACTGCTCCAGGCCTCAGTAAACCAATTTCGTACAGCAGCCGTAGTTTCCCTGAAAAATGCAGTAATACGATCCCAGTTAAAGTACAGCAGCATAACGACAGCGATAATAGCCATGATAGCCAAAATAATTGGATTCGTTGCCATAATAGCATTTAAAATACCTATTGTAATCTGTACTGCCTTTATTGCGGCCTTAATTCGTAAAATAGCTCCAGCTATTAAAACCGTACCGGCAATAACCGCCGGAACAGAGAGGAGTATCTGAGATAACACCGGATGAGCCATTAAAAACGACACTATTTCAAAAACAGTATTTTTCCACCAGATAAAAGCATTTACAAGCGCTGTAACAAGAGATATACATTTATCTAAATCGGCCAGCGCTTCGGAGCCAAATAATTTATTTACCTCCTCTCGTAAAGCCGTTATAGGTTCTTTCCCGGAATTAATAGCCTCCTGTAATCCGGTAGCAAATTCCTCCACCTTATCTAAACTTTTAGAAAAATAATCCATTCCGGCGCCGATATTTAATGCTTTAGCCAGGGATCCACCGAAAGCAGTACTGATATTCTGTACTGTATCCTTAATATTATTAAACTTAGATACCAGAGTGTTTCCGACAGCGTCGGCGGCTCCTTTGGTTTTAGCCTGGATCGCTTTCATTGTCTGATCGGCGGTAACCTGGTGTTTTTTAATCATTTCGTCCAGTTCTTCCTGGGTAACGTGTAGATAGTCTTTTAAATAATTAAAAACACCAGGCAGCGAGTTACTAATCGCTTTTAAGTCGCCACGCTCGGCATACCCACGTCCGAACATCTGGATCAGCTGAGTATTAACCAGCCCGATTTGCTCCTCAGTCATGGATCCGGCGGCTGCCATATCAGTTAAAATTTTAATGTTTTCTTTAGCTACGTCCAAACTGGCTCCGGAAGCCGCCCAGCTCTTAGCGATATCCAGGGCTCCCTTACGAGACAAATCTGTTGTTTTGCCGATAACGGCAGCAAATTTATCTAAATCCTGAGCTTGTTTCTCGCCCAGCAAAAAGGATAAACCAGCCATTGTTTTCTCGTGCTCGGCATATTGTTTAACCACGCCGGCCCCGACGGCAGCGACGCCACTGGTTACAGCGGTAATAGCTGAAAATAAATATTTCGCAGCTCCGGCGGCACGAGAAAAGGAACTTGTCATAGCGCTGGACATTCCAACGGCTCCGTTTTGTGTTCGTTGCATAGCCCGAGCAGAACTATTGACGTTGTTTCTAACCTTACGTAAAGGGGCGCTGAACTTATCAACCAGAGACAGTAAGACATTAATATTTTTAGACGCCATTAGAGCCTCCTGTCTTTATTTCTTTCATAGCTTTTTCCTGGGCTTCTACATTTAACTCCATAGAGGCCCTTAAAAAAACTTTTTCTAAAAAGCTCAGACTTACGAGCTCACGTACGCTATATCCCTTTTCAAGATAATAGCTGAACATATTCAGCTCTCCGTCTGAGCGGATGAGTTTTTTACGTCATTCATAATCTCAGTAAAACCGTACATTGCCAAAATGGTTTCAGCCAGTTTTACGATTCCTCCGATATTATCGTCCAAGACAGCAACAACCACGTCGTAAGGCTCCGAGCAGTGATAAGCTTCCTGTAATTTCTTGTCATGGAACAAAGGAACACAAAGATAAATCAGCTGCTTATAAATATCAAGCGTTTTAGAGAAACTGATATCGTCTTTCTCTAATTCATCCAAAATATCGGAAACCTTAGATATCGGCTGTTTTACTGCTGTAATCGACATTCCAATCGCTGGGACGTCAATTTCTTTAATACCGTAACTATCACGTTCTTTTTGCAGTTTTCTTTCCAGCAGAGCCTCGAGCGTAGCTTTTTCTAACTTTTCTTTATTCATAATTTAATCCTCCTAAATAAAAAATCCCTGCCAAAAAATTGATAAATATCAATAAAAAATAAGCAGGGATTTGAGAATGGCTATTAATTTTTTATAAAATCTTATCCAGATAACGGAAACCGCCGGCCTTAAACGGAACAGATTCCTCGGAAACGGTGGCGTTCTCGAACTGCATGAGCGTGGCTTCGTCGAAAGTTACGTCGTAAATTTCCACACGTTCGGAACCGTTGGCGTCCGGATCTGCCAGGCGACCGACCAGTTTAATCGGCGGCATAGAGCCGGTAACCATTCCGTTAAGGATGAGATTAACGAGGTACGTATCCGTTTTGTGTACGACGATAGTACCGGCCAGCGAATATCCGAGATAACGCTGCTGTTCGCATAATTCGCCGTTAATCTCTACGGCTTCGTATTTCAAGGTAGCTTTGGCCTCAAAGCTCTTAACATTGGCCAGGCGTTTCCCCTGGGCCCAGAGGCGACCAAACGTACCACGCAAAATTTTATTAACAACTTCTGCCATGATTTAGCCTCCTCCCTTACTGCATTGTAATTCTGAAATGGAGATCCTCGATAGCGTCCAGGATCTTAATATCGCCGGCCAGGAACACAAACGATTTAAAGGACATTTCTTTGACTTTTTCTTCATCCCAGTCCTTAGCCTCGGTTTTGCCAATACCCAGCCAAGCCTCTCTCTGCGCTTCAACGTCAACATAAGCCATGTTATCATAATCCGGATCCAGGATTTCCTCCCGGGCCAGCTGCCGGAAATAACTGTTAACGGCACTGATAAACAGGCACTGGTTATCGTAAGAGTTTTTGTATTTACCTACGTAATATTCCTTAAAGGTTTCGTAAATATCCTCCAGGATAATATTCATAGCCTCTACAATAATAATCTTACGCATATCCTCGGTGTCGGTAGCTGTGAACGTAGTAAGCGTGTTAACGCCACGACCGATTTTGATAGTGTCCTCGTCTTTAAAGAAAACGATAAAGCCCTCGTTAATCCAGTAATCGATATCGTGCTCAGTCGTAACAAAGCTCATATCGACCTCGTCGATATCCTCAAATTCATAATACGTACAGCTGCGATTCATAGGCAGATTACACAGCACAGCAATTACACGGGGGAGATACATTTCCATATCTACCTGGGTATTGGTATCAATATCATGAACCCACTCGTTTTTAATGTTGATAACATATTTGCTGTCTGCAGTCGTAGCCCCGGCCACCAGGCCGATATATTTTTTACCGGCACTCTTAGCATTTTTGTTAATGATGTAATTAACGACAGACTGCTGCCAGTCGGAAACCACGGTACAAATGTAATTAAACTTAACGCCCTCCAGGGCTGTAGCCGCCGTAGAAAAATCCTCCGTAGCCGCCGGCACGATCAGGACATACACCTTATTAACCGGAACCATGAAAGCCCGTTTCAGAGCTTTCAGCAAATCTACGGAATAATCGCTGCTATCCATATCGCTTTCATACTTATATCTCCGTAAAACCGGAGTTTCGACCGAACCCTTAACGACGATACAGGCCGTACCACGTTCGGAACGCTGGATAGCGCTAACGGCTTTCTGGATAAATGTAATATCAATTACAGGTAATCCAATATTAGACACGTTATTACCTCCTTTAAACTAAAAATTATACTGCCTCGTCCTCATATTCCATATAAATAGCGCCGTTTTCATAACTAAACTCGACGTTTGAGCGATCATAACGGCTCGCTAATCTGGCATACAGATTTTCAAAACCGTCAATAATCAGTTCCGGAGGAATATCCTCTGCTTTTTCAACAGTCTGATAAACCAAATCGTCCTCGACAACCAGAGCAAACGGGAGAACATACTGATTAAAATCGTCGTTCTTCCACAAATGAAAATCAAGATTTTCCATGTAATAATCCGGATCCGATTCATCCGGCAACTGCTGAACGAGAACACTCGTTAACGTACAAAGGAGCGTTTTGTCAGCTTTATTAATGGTTATCGAGAGATTTTTTCCGGGAGTCTCATCAAAAGTAACATGAGCTACTATCTGATTGTTTTCGTCTGTTAACGGCAGCGGAACAGACAACAAGGCAAGTAATTTATTTTTTACATCTATCAAATCTAAGAAACCCTGATACCGATCCTCAGCAAAAAAGTAAATCTGTAAATCCGATTCCTCTTTTACATACTCAGTAGTCTGGCTGCTGCCTCGGATCTCATCAATATCAATGAAATAACTGGGCCGGGAAAAACCCTCGTCCAAATCTCTGTCGTTTACCGGATAAGCAGGAAAATGAGACTCGATTAACAGCGTCAAAGATTTGATTATATCTATTACAGATAAGATTTTTTGAGCCATTAATAAAACCCCTTTTTTAATAAGTCGTCCACAAATTTTTCACAAAGACTATCAAACTCGCCCGGAAAACGGTTTGCAACTTTACCGACTATGTGTTTACCGGTAACAAAATCTTTTTTCGGAGTCTGCTTTTTGGTTCTCCAGTCTATCATTTTGTGACCAAACTCGATTAAATGGGCGTGAGGAGCCTTATTATATACCCGAACCTGAAACTCACTCCCAGACCAGATATAGGGGCGACCTCGTCCGATTCCTTTTAACAGGTTACCGGTTTTCTTTTTAACAGTCTGCCGGTATTCTGCCCTGACTCGTGAGCGGAAAGCGTTACCGGTTCTACCCATAAACTTTTTAGCTTCGTTCGGATACGTCCTGGTAACGTGTTCCAACACGTTTTTATCAAAATCCGTCAGTTCATGAAAATCAAACTCGATCATAATTTCACCTCACAGAAAAGCTCGAGGCGCTCATGGTTCAAATTTGGATCCAAAATGTAAAGGATATCATACCTTACGCCCTGATACATAATCCACATATCCGGAGTAATATCGGTACGGTATCTGATTTTGACTTTGTGAGTAGTACGACTTAACGTAGTTTCAGCGGCCCGGCCAGATAACAGGCTGCCGGTTTGTGGAATGATAGCAGCGTAAAGCGTTTGATACAGGACAGGCTCGATCGGATACTGACCGAGCCTGTTTTTTTCGGCGCTTTTTACGTTATGCCATACCTCCACACGTTTTGTTAATTCTGTCGAAAGCTGGTTTGTACGCCGTAACATCCTGCCACCTCCTACAGTAAATTGGAACTATGGGAGCCAAGTATCTGCAGTACAGTAGGATTAATCTGAACACCGGTAACCGTAAACTGACGCAAATCGTACATATCCGCACATAAAGCCAAAACTGCCAGGGGGATATCGTCATAATCGTTTAACTGGTTCGGTTCCAAACCCGTATAACTGATACAGTACTGCACCGCTGCTCCTAAGATAGCCGTCAGTAATACGTTATCGTCGTCACCGTCTACCCTTAAATAATTCTTAACGATATCAATGGTTAATTCGCTGACTCTCATAAAGGTATCACCCCTCAGCTTTTGCTTTTTTACGGGAAGTCGTCTTTTTTACCGGTTTCGGCGGCTCTGCCAGTGGAGCGATATATTTAGCCCTCAGCAAATCCCGAGCGATAGCCTCGTCGGTTATATCGATTTGCTGGCCGGCTGTACCGTTCACCTGGCCGCCGAAACTAATTAATACTTTATATTTCATAATTAGGTGGGATCAGAAGCGGCCATAGTCAGATAAGCCATTTTCTGATCTTCCAGGACTTTAGAGTCAGCTTCAAACCATGCTACGGCGCCTACGGCGTGTTCATCAGCGTATTTTTCCAGGAGCAGCTGCAGCTCAACACCGGGACGGATGTTTACGCCCAGACCGGAAAAGTCGCCGAACACAACAGTCTTTTTAGAGGCTGCAATATTTTCCATAGCGTCGGACTCATAAACCGGGCAACCCAACAGCCGATAATTAAAGCCGTCACGGATATCAGGATTCAGCAGATAACGCTGATCACCGTCTTTCAGTTTGCGGATCGCTTCCAGAGTCTGAGTGCTCATGATCCAGACGCCTTTACCACGGTAGCGCTGGTTAACTTTCATCTGTAACTTAATCAGATCGTCGGCGCTGATAGCAGTAGCAGCGGCAGCGGTAACACTGATACCGGAGGTAGTCAGTACGCCAGTCATGTGACCGGTAGCCCCGGTGCCTTTTAAGAGTTCTGCTTCCATGAATATTGCGATAGCTTCAGCCAGCTTACCGATTACATAGGAAACGATATCAAATTCAGCATTGTTAATCAGGGATTTGGAAATTTTAGCCAGAGCGCCGGCCAGGTTTCCGGATAAGGTTACGGAGGTAAACTTACCAACTTTGGAAGTAAGAGCCGTAAATTCGGCAGCGTACGCCACAGTAACAGCGCTGCTAACCTCTGTGTATTTCGGAAACACCAGGCTTCCCTTAACGCTGTACTGATCAGACAGCTGGAAAATGGGAGAAATGTTTTTAACGGTTTCGATAATTTTCCTTGCGATAGAGGTAGGAATAACAGCGCCGTTATCGCCCATAGTCATATTAGCGGTAGCCACGTCCCGAGATTCTGCCGGCAGAGAACCGGTACGGAGGAACGTTTCAAAAGCTCTCATTTCTGCCTGTTCGGTTTCTTTTGCAGTCGGAGAAGCAGCAGCCGGAGCACCGGGAGCAGTACCGAACTGCCGGGATTCGTTGAACAAGTTAATTGTTTTGTCGATATCTTTAATTTCTTTCATGAGTTCGTCATAGCGTTTAGCCTCGTCCTCATTAAAGGCCCGGTTTTCCTTTTCGGCAGCCAGGAACATATCATTAATCTGACCAACAAGGGTGTTACGTTTTTCTAACAGCTTTTTAAAATTCATGTTTTTTACTCCTTTACTTTAAAATTGAAAATTCAAATTTACGTTTCTGCTGAGCCAGCGCTGCAGCAGGATCTGTTACCGGTTTATGATCTGGATTACTCCGGTTATCTATTACGGTAATATCATCCTCGTGTTTACGATACTCGACCAAATCCTGACCGCCGTCGCTCCTCATTTCAATACTCGTAGCAATATAGGCCGGAGTCACGTCTAAAATTGACACCTCGAACAAATCGATATCCTCTAAAATCCGGCGAGGAATACCGTCGTCCCGTGTTTCCCAAGAGTCTTTCTCTTTTTTGAAACTAAACGACCAACCGCTCAGCTTTTTGGCTTTTGCCTGTTCGATTACGTCCGGATCACTCACGAGCGCCCTGGCATACAAACCAATGTTATCCTCGTACAGCTCCAGATTATCCTTTGTGCTGCCGAGCGGCTTTTGATGATTAAACATCAAACCGACATTGTCTCTTTTTTCCAGAGCGTGTTTAAACGTGCCTGGTTTTACCAGCTCGATAAACTTACCGTTTTTTACATCCTGTAATACACGGCTCTCTCTGCCGGTTACATTAACATACCCGGTAATCATAGCGGTATTATCAGCTCGGATCTCCACTCGTATCATCTGGCGTTCCCTCCTTTCCTTTACTGCCGAGCTTAGTAGCAGTATTAGTATTTACGGCGTAAATTTGCTGAGTCTGGGGATTATATAGCACATCCCCGAGGCCCAATTTTACAAATTTAAGACCGAGCGGCGGTAAATTTTCAAGTTTACGAACCTCATCAACCTGCAGCCAACCGCTTTTTATAGCTATTTCATAGCCTTTATAACGTTCCAAAACTCCGCTTTTAAGAATTTCCGAAACGTCGATAGCGAAAAACAGCCGTTCTTTTTCAGATTCCAGCAGTAAAAACTTGTTAATAGCCGTATTTAAGGCATTTACCACCGGCAAAATAGCAGTTTTTACGGCATTAATTTAAATTTCCTCGTTTCCGGTTCCGCTGGACGTCTCAAATAAATTAGTAGACAAGCCGAAAAGGTTATAAACCAAATCGCTGTTAGTCCGTTTGGACTCATTCAGCTGGTTTTCCGTAGCGGTACTCGCTGCCGGCTCGAAAGAGATACCCTCGTTCAGTACCATAACGTCAGGGGAGTTATTAACATCCGTCGAAAACAGTTTTCGCCAGGCACTTTTCAGCTGATCCAGCTTATCCTGTTCCAAACGGTATTTGGATTTTAAAAATCCTCGTTTGGTTCCTCCGGAAACCGCCGTATTTTCATATTTTAAGGCGTTAAGCATAGTATTAAACAGCAAAGCGTTCTGCTGTAAAACGCCAATACCGGTAACACCGTTAGCGCTGTTCTGCACCAGCCGGAAAACAAAGTACTCCGGATACTCCACGCCATTAATATAGATTTTTACCGCCTTTTTGATTTTGTCGATACCGTCGATAACGGTAACGTACTGATTATCTACATAGAAAAAACCAAGCGTTTCATTACGGTTATCCCGTTCTACGACGGCGTAACCGTTGCCGTCCAGCAGCATATCACAAATCAGCGCCCGTTTTGCCTGGTTTGCGTCCAGCAGATCTCCGGTATCATCATTAAGGATTTTTAATCTGGGATCCTTTTCAACCGGAGTGATCACACCGTCTTTATCTTTTTCAAATAACCTGACGGGTAGGCCGGCTACCGTACTGGCGATAAAATTCACCGACGTAGCCAGCGCCGGAATATTCAGGGCGTCTTTTTTACTGATAAAATAAGAAGCGTAATTTTTACCGGTAAGAATAGCCTCAAGATCTGATTCTGCAGATCTGTTTTCCTTATAACCGAAAAAGGATTTAACCGAGTTAATAATTTCTGTAAGCATAAAATCACCTCCTTACTCTAAATTTGTACAGCCCATTCCAGCGCCTCATTCAGGATTACATTTTGCTGCAGCAAATACAAAGCGTTGATTATCGATACAACCTCGTCCACTTTTCCGGCAGAACGTTTTTTGTTAACGTATCGGTTAAGATTTGTATCATAAGTACACCGGGCATTATCAAAATTGATTTCCAGGAGCTTGTTGTCGTGATACCTCAGCTGCCGGTTCTCGATTAATTCAGCCAGCCATTTCGTGGGCCCGTGTAAAATGCTGGAGTGCTGCCGGATCTCCACACAGACGATACCACCGGATTCCCATTTCTGAGCCGAACTGATAGCGTTATATCTGTCGTAGCCCAGGCTGTGTATCTTAACCCCGTACTTTTCCTCGATAGAAAAAACAAAAGCCTCGATAACAGAGTAATCTACCGTACGATCTCCACAGGCGATACACTTGAGAGCCTTAATAAAATCGTAATAGTTTACCTTTTCGATACGGTTCTTTTCTTCGATTTTTCCCTCCGGGATAAACGCTATAGCGCCGGCCAAAACGGTTTCCGTTTCCTGATCATAGGCCACCATACCGACGCTGCAGTTATCATTACTCATGGATAAATCGACGCCCAGGAATACC
>JAFXOI010000008.1 GCA_017528825.1 Elusimicrobiaceae bacterium
ATCATGGCCAGCGAACCAAAGCTACTGACAGTTCCCTCTCCACTGTCCGGAGTAATGGAAAGGCGCATGGCACGTAAAATATGTTTTTGAATGAAACCCAATTTAAAGGTTAGATAGATACTTAACCCAAAAATGAGCACAATCATGGGGGGGCCCCATATAAAATTGTTTAATAAGTCTAACGCGTGCAGTATATTTTCCATAACAGTTTCATACCAACCTTATTTAGCATAATTACTAGGTATTGTAACAAATTTAGCAGGTACTGTAGTGCAAGTATGAAAAAGAATAACACAAAGGCGCTGATAATTTATACAATAAGGAGGACATCAATATGTTATGGAGGATTGGTTTATGAAAAAAGTTTTGTTAGGTGCCGTATTGGCAGTCATAGCAGTGGGATGCTCTTCTGCAGAGAAACAACAAGATACCCCAGAGGCCTTGACCAGCCAATATGTGAAGTACCAAATTGTAGACCAGGAATTTGATAACTTGTCTATTCCCAATGATCATTACGACCGCGTAGCTCCGTATGAAGATCAGGTGAATGGTTCTTCTTACATTCAAAGCGTTTCTTCTTCTCGTACTACCGGCAAAAAACCGGCTCGCAAAGATAAAGTGCAAAAAACCGTAGTGGATGGGAATGGCAATCCCATGCCGGCTGATGCTTCTGCTCCGATAACCGATCAGGAAGCGTTGCCGGACGAAACATTCTAAGAAGCAGGCTTTGTTATGGAGTCGGCGATAGATAAACAAGCGCTTTTGGAACAGGAAGCCCATAGACTCTATGGGCTTCTGGGTTCCGTGTCCCGTAGTAAAGCAACAAAATGGACCTATGCCGATTGTCTGCAAGCCGCTCCTTATACCCTAAGCATTAATCAAATCAAAAAAGAACAAAACGCCGTTATCTTAGCCCATTCATACACGGTGCCGGAACTGGTGTTGGGGGTGGCGGACTTTAGCGGCGATTCCTATGCGCTAAGTCTTAAAGCCCGTGAAGTTTCCCAAGAAAAGATTATCTTTGCTGGTGTGTGGTTCATGGCGGAAACTGCCAAAATTTTAAATCCTTCCAAACAAGTAATTATCCCGGCCGGAAAGGCGGGATGTACGTTAGCAGATTCGATCACGGAGGAAGATGTCCTTCGCTTAAGGCAACAGTATCCGGGCGTGCCTGTTTTGTGCTATGTCAACAGTACTGCGGGGGTCAAAGCAGAAAGTGATGTTTGTGTCACCTCGGGAAATGTGTTTGATATTGCCGCCAAGTTGCCCCAACAAGAACTGATTTTTGTTCCGGATTTACTCATGGCGCAAAACATTGAAATCGAATTAAAACGCCGTGGTATTTCCAAAAAAATTATTGCTTCCGGCGGCAGTTGTTGCGTGCACGATAAATATACGCCTGCTCAAGTGGAAACTTTGCGCCGGCAATATCCGGGTATTACGATGATATGTCATCCGGAATGTGCACCGGAAGTGTGCGCTTTGTGCGACTATGTGGGCAGCACGAAAGGAATGCAAGATTTTGTGGCACATAGCGAGCAAAAACTATTTGGGATGTTGACGGAATTTGGGCTGGTGAACCGTTTAGAGGCGGCCTATCCGGAAAAGCAATTTATTTGGCCGTTCGGAATGTGTTCTTATATGAAGAAAAATACATTAGCCAATGTGTTTCAAGCCTTGCTGGAGCCTCGGCCGGATCAGATCATTACTTTGCCGGAGGATGTGATTGGGCGGGCGAAAAAATCTTTAGATAAAATGTTCGAGTTAAGCAAATGATGATTGAAAAAATTGTACAGTTAGCCTTAGAAGAAGATTTGGGACTGGGAGATATTACCTCCGATAATATTTTTACCCCGCAAGACCGCGCTAAAGCGGTGGTGGTGGCAAAAGAAGATTTGGTATTGTGCGGTATGGAACTGGCCCGACAAACCTTTTGGTTAGTGGATGAGGAACTTGCTTTCCATCCGCTCAAAGAAGACGGCCAATGGGTGAAGAAAGGGGAAAAGGTGCTGGAGTTAGAAGGGCGCACATTAAGCATTTTGAAAGGAGAACGGACCGCGTTAAATTTAATGCAGCGTTTAAGCGGCATTGCTACGGCTAGCAAAGAGTATGTAGAAATTGCCAAACCCTACGGCGTCATGATTGTAGATACCCGTAAATGCCAGCCGGGGATGCGTAAACTCGATAAATATGCCGTGCGTTGCGGCGGGGCGCGTAATCATCGTATGTCCTTAGCAGATAGCGTGATGATTAAGGATAATCATATCGCGGCGGCCGGTTCGATTGCGGCGGCTGTAGCGCGCATTCGTGCAGCCATTGGGCATACTCCGAAAATTGAAGTAGAAACCACCAATTTGGAAGAAGTGAAACAAGCCCTTGCCGCAGGAGCCGATATTATTATGCTGGACAATATGACTCCCCAGCAAGCCGCGCAGGCAGTACAATTTATAAACGGAAAAGCATTAACGGAAATTTCCGGTGGTATTACCAAAGAAAATTTAGCCGCGTATTGTCAGGCCAAGCCGGATGTGATTTCCAGCGGGGCCTTGACCCATTCCGTCCCCAGTAAAGATTTAAGCCTTAAAATTACCGAGTATTTGAAGTAGCCGCCAAGCGGCCCAAGGAGTAGTCACATGGATTACAAAAAATTATATTCCCAGACAGCTACCAGTATTAAAGCATCAGCCATTCGCGAACTGCTAAAGATAATTGCTCGACCGGAAATTATTTCTTTTGCCGGTGGCTTGCCGGACCCCACCTTATTCCCCAGTGAGGATGTGGCCCGCATTATGAAACAGGTAGTGGAACAGCATCCTAAAGAATCTTTACAGTACGGTACTACTGAAGGACAGAAAATTTTGAAGGACGAGCTGATTGCTTTATTAAAAGATACGGAAGATATTGAGGCCAAACCGGAGCAGTTGTTAGTGGTGTCTGCCTCTCAGCAAGGCCTAGATATGTGTGCCCGCATTTTCTTGAACAGAGGAGATGCTATTATTACCGCTTCTCCAACCTATTTGGGTGCATTGCAGGCGTTCCAAGCATCCGGTGCGGATGTTTATGGAGCCGAGAGTGATGAGTACGGAGTCACGGTAGCCGGTGTTGAAAAGCGCTTGAAAGAACTAAAGGAACTAGGCAAACCGTGTAAGTTTGTTTATTTGGTACCTGATTTCCAAAACCCGACCGGCACTACCATTCCGCAAGAACGGCGTAAGGAGATTTTGGCTTTAGTAGAAAAATACGGCACGATTATTATTGAAGATTCTCCATACCGTCAAGTACGTTTTGAAGGTGTGGCCCCGGATACCTTTTACAAATTGGATCAAGGGCGTGGCAATGTAATCACTTTGTTCACGTTTTCTAAAGTATTTGTCCCCGGTTTCCGGTTGGGATATGTTTTAGGACCGGCAGAAGTCATTCAGCGTTTCGTCATTCTGAAACAAGCCATGGATTTGTGCACCTCTCCTGTTTTACAATTGGCTACGGCGGCGTATTTGAAGGAAGGCTGCTTAAAACGCCATATCGCGCAAGTAGTGCAGGCATATGGTGAAAAACGCGATTATATGCTTAAACTACTCGAAGAATATATGCCCGAAGGGGTCAAATGGACGCGCCCGGAGGGGGGACTGTTTTTGTGGCTGACCGTGCCGGAGCAAATTGACACACAGGCCATGCTGAAAATTGCCCTGGAAAAACAAAACGTGGCGTATGTGGCCGGGGTAGATTTCTATCCCCCCAAAGATGCCCGCCGCAACGATATGCGTTTGAATTTTTCTTATTCCACCTTCGAACAAATGCAGGAAGGCATCAAACGCCTAGCCGCTACGATTAAACATTGTATGTAAAAAATTCTGAACATATATTTTATGCTCTGCGGGTATTATTTCCGTGGAGCATTTTTTTGTCCAAGCAGTTGAGAAAATCCATTCACACGCTAGGGAATTTATTTAACCGCTACCAATTTGCTTGGGATATTAAGTGTGCATGAAAAAGGACTTTTGAAGGGGGTGTATCTATTCGTGTGCTGGATTTTCTTGCGGTACATTCAACACAAAGTTTTTGACTACTTCGGTGAAAAAGCGTACTTGCTCTTGATAATCTTTTTCAGAAATATATTCATCGGCGGTATGCGCAGAGGGAGCATCTGCCTGCGTGGAAAGCGCGGGGCCCAAACCATATGTAATGACTCCCAAGCGGCGTAAATATTCACTGTCTCCGGAAGCAGGACTCATCGCGGCTGTAGCGACTGCATCGGGCCACAAATTAATAGCTGCTTGTTCAATAGCCGTGAATAATTCATCATTACCGGTCATCGGTTCAGGAAAGGGTAGCTGAGGGCGTTCTACTATTTCAATAGAAATGCTTTCATCTTTACCTAAAAAAGTTTTCAAATCTTCTATAAATTTTTCCGGATCAGTATCCGGTAGTAACCGTACATTGATAATAGCCGAAACTTCCGCGGCAGAAGCACCGGTATCCGTTCCGGATGAAACCGAAGTGGGAGTCAGCGTATCTTTTAATTGCGAGCGGAAAAAGGGATCTTGTGCCATCATTTCGGCGGCCATCTGCTGTTCCTGCGGGGTACCGTACAGTAGCAACTGAATAGTGGTTTGGGCGTCCTCATCCTGCAAAGGAGCAATACGACGGAAAAATTCCCGCGCTGTAGGGGTTAAGCGGGCCGGTGGATCAAATGTGTTTAATTTGGCCAATATCTCTGAGAGATGGTACACGGCGTTTTGTTGTACCGGCAAAGAAGAGTGGAGCGCCTGACCTTGGGCGGTAATTTTTAAGTCCATATACATTTTGGTGCCGGCTTCGGCAAAAATAAGCGGTACATTGGTAGGAGTATTTTTGATGATGCTACCCCCTTCGTTTAAGGCGTAGCCGGCGGCAATGTGGGACCATTGGGTGTCTCCTAACCATTTTAGCCCCGTGTCACTACCGAATTCTTCTCCGGAAGTAGCTAATAAAATGACATCGCGTTTGAGCGGAAGGCCGCTTTCTTTTAGTGCGGTAAACAAAGCCAAATGCATAGCCGTATAATTTTTGGCATCCGTTGCGCCCAATCCATAAATTTTTCCATCCATAAGGGTGGCTTTATAAGGGGGATAAGCCCAATGATCCGTTGCAGGGGCGGTATCTAAGTGGGAAATCAGTAAAAGAGGTTTGGCTTCTAAATCGGTACCTTTGAGTCGGGCCAACAAATTGGCCTTCCCTTTGCGTGGAGATAATAAATCCCAATCAATGTAATGTTTGTTAAGTTCTTTATACAAATAGCGGGTTGCCTCTGTTTCTTGAGGATTTGGCTGGGAAGTATCTATGCCTAACAGAGCAATCAAATGTTTTTTGGCTTGCTCGTAAATAGCCTCAGAGTCCAGTTCTTGCGCTACGGCTCCTGAAATCGCAAATGCTAAAAAAGTCAGAATAAGTATTGATTTTTTCATAACAAAGGAAATAGGAGTTTATCTCCGGCTTTGAGTTGATGCCGCCGGGCTGTTCCGGCAGGAGTTTCCAATACGTACTGGGCCTGCGCACTTACTACGGGAATGTCCGCTGTCGGCGTGTACGTATAGGTGTGGGGGACATGATCAAAAATTTGATTAATCGTTCCTTCCGGGGATAAAAAGAAAATATCTAAATCAATGAAAGTGTTTTTCATCCAAAAAAAGCGTTCTGCTTCTTGGTCAAACACAAACAGCATGCCCTCATCCTCGGGCAAATGCTTCACAAACATAAGGCCTTTTTCGGTCTTTTCTTGTGTGTCAGCCACCCGTGCACGTAACCTAAAACCATCCGGAAACTGTACAGGTACGGTTTGATAATTGCAAGCAAATAAAAGACTGCTTGCCAGCATAATAAATCCTACTATTTTGCGCATATATATAGTGTAGCAAAAAATCAGAAGTAGTACGTAGTCAATGAAGAAAATTTGCTATGATATCTTTATGAAGAAATCAGACGGTGTGTTGATTGTGTGTAGCAACCGTAAAGCCTATCACGATTATTTTATTCTCGAGACTTTTGAAGCAGGTATCTCTTTGCTGGGGGCGGAAGTAAAATCTATTCGCCAAAAAGAGGTAAGTTTGGAAGGTGCTTTTATTCGGGTAGAAAACGGCCAAGCTACTTTACAAAATATGTATGTGAAACCATACAAATTTAACTCTCTTTCGGAGCCGGATCCCACGCGGTCTCGTGTGCTGCTGCTTAATAAGCGGGAAATACGCAAAATGTATGCCGGAGCGGAAATAAAAGGACAAACTTTGGTGCCGCTGGAAATTTATTTCAAACAAGGTTGGGCCAAAGCAAAGGTGGCTCTGGCGAAAGGAAAACATACCTATGATAAACGGGAAAGCTTAAAGAAAAAAGATCTCAACCGCGAGATGGAAAAAGGCTTTAAGAATGCGATCCGTTTCTAAAGATGTACGATAAAAAGTAGTTGTCAAAAAGTAGCAGAATATTCTAAAATATCTCTTGTAATGGGCGGGTGGCGGAATGGCAGACGCGCACGGCTCAGGACCGTGTGGACGAAAGTCCTTAAGGGTTCAACTCCCTTTCCGCCCATTTTATTACTCCGGATAGAAGCATGAAAAAGTATAACACCTATTATCCTGCGGCAAGAGCAAGCAAAACGAAAAAAATCCGGAAAAAACCATCCTTCTCTTTTCTAAAACCTATTTTACTGTTTGTGATATTTGTGGCTATTTGTGCAGGTACTTATGTGCTTGCCAAAAAGACGTATCATGCGGTGGCCGCTTCGCAACTTGGAACATGGACTCCGTCGACAGCAACCGTGTCCGGAGCGGATGGTACTTTAGCCAAAGAATTGTATGCGGCTGTTGAGGAAAAATTAAATAAACCTTTTTCTACGCGAGACGCGGTACAATTACAGCGTCAATTGGTTCGGGCCTATCCGCAGTTGCGTCATGTAAGCGTGAAAAGAGGTCTGCTAACCAACAAGATAAAAGTGACGGTAAAACGTCGGGTGCCGGTGGCGCAATTTTATGTGTCAGATGGTTCCATTCAGTTTATTGATGAAGACGGTTCTGTATATGAAGACAAAAAACCCGATCCCTTGCGCACCATTTCAACGGTGGCTTTCAAGGGAATTGTCCCTACACAACTTAATCAAGAATTGCTAGACTTAATTGAAAGCACTTTGAAATTGAAAAGTCAGTTGGAATATGCCAACTTGCAATTTGACTTGACGGATAATACGGTGGAAATGGTTTTACCGGATCAATGTAAAATTTATTTCGGACAAGCCAAAAATTTACGGCAAAAAGCACGCCGGGCGGCACAGATCGAGGAGTTGGCTAGAGAAACAGCCCCGCATCCGCACGTGTTGGATTTT
Source organism: Elusimicrobiaceae bacterium (assembly GCA_017528825.1). Taxonomy (NCBI): domain Bacteria; kingdom Pseudomonadati; phylum Elusimicrobiota; class Elusimicrobia; order Elusimicrobiales; family Elusimicrobiaceae; species Elusimicrobiaceae bacterium. Next base: position 7,352 of record JAFXOI010000008.1, read on the forward strand.
ACGTATTTTGACGATGGAAAAGTTTTTTTAAGACAAGCGTCTCGTTAATTTTTATAATATACATAATAGATTCTTTTTCGGGTGATTTATGGCAAAGACAAATATCGTAGTGGGACTTGATGTAGGAAGCAGCAAATTGACAGCTGTAGCGGCTGCACATGATTTTGATACTAATACCTTGCAAATTTTAACGGGCCGTAGCGTGCCGTGTAGAGGCGTGCGTGGAGGGGTTGTTTCCGATATACGGGAAACTTCTTCGGCGGTGGCTTATTTATTGGGTGGATTAGAGCGGGAATTAAACAAAGATATCAGCAACTTGTTTGTGGGGGTTCGCGGAGCTCATTTGGAATCTTTTTCCAATCACGGTACCTATAATATCTCCCGTGCCGATAAAGAAATTACGCCGGCAGATATGGAGCTGGCCATTGAAAATGCGAAATCCATGCCTATCAAGAACGACAACGAAATTGTAAACGTGTTTACGCAAGGATTTGCAATTGATAAATTGCGCGGTATCACTAATCCAGAAGGAATGGAAGGCTCTTTGTTAGAAGTAGATGTGCATATTACCACCGGTTCTTCTACCCATTTGAACAATTTAGCAAAAGCAATTCAACGTCCGGGATATCGCATTGATAATATGTTTTATGGGCTCGTTCCTTTAGGAAATTGTGTGCTCACCCAAGAAGAAAAAGATATTGGTGCCATGATTGTTGATTTGGGCGGGGAAACTATGTCTGTCGGAATATATATTGACGGAATTTTGAAGTTTTCGCGCGATATTCCTTACGGGTGTGATTTGATTACGAGCGATTTATCCCGCTTGTTGCATACTTCTCGTCAAAATGCCAAAGAAATTAAAGAAAAATACGGGATTGCCTTCCCGACATTTTTAGACGAAGAAGGGGAAATCCCGGTGCCGTCTTTAGATGGTCGCAGTACACATCCGATTAAGAAAAGTTATATTTTAGATATTATTCAACCGCGGGTAGAAGAATTGTTTGAACAAATTCAACATTGTGTAGCTACGTCGGGTTACAAAAATATGCCGGTAGTAGGGGTGTTGACGGGCGGCGGTAGTCAAATGCCCGGTATGACGGACCAAGCTGTTAACATTTTAGGGCTCAAAGAAGTGCGTCGCGGTGTGGTGCAACGGGATTTAGTGACCAGTGATGACGAATTTTTTGATCCGATGTATAGCACGGCCATGTCTTTAGCAGTATATGCGGCAGAACGTAACGGTTACGAAGAATATTCCAGAGAAACATACGATACAAGCCGCTCTATGTTTGGAAAACTGGGCCGTTTCTTCAAAGGATTTGATTTGTTTGGCAGTTGAGGAATTTTATGAAAGACGTATTTATGCCGGCTGATTTATTTGAAAGCAAAAAGGCCAAAATTAAAGTAATCGGTGTGGGCGGTGGTGGCGGAAACGCTATCAATCGCATGGTCAGCGCCGGCTTACAAGATATAGAATTTATTGCAATCAATACCGACGCGCAAGATTTGCGACGCAACAAAGCTCCCTATTTGGTACAAGTAGGGGAAAAACTTACTAAAGGGCTCGGCGTGGGCGGCGATCCGGAAAAAGGACGTTTAGCCGCTGAAGAGTCCAAAGAAAAGTTAAAACTGATTATCGGCCAAACGGATTTGTTGTTTATCACAGCCGGAATGGGGGGCGGTACAGGTACCGGCGTAGCCCCGTATTTAGCTAAACTGGCCAAAGAACTTTACGGAGACGATTTGCTCGTTATCGGTGTGGTGACTCGTCCGTTTAACTTTGAAGGTTATGTGCGCCAAAAACAAGCGGATCAAGGCATTAAGGAAATGCAAAAGTATGTAGATTCCATGATCATCGTGCCGAACGAAAAACTCTTTGATAATATTGATACCAAGACTTCTTCCAAAGATGCTTATAAGATGGTAGATGAAGTGTTGTTGCAAGCAGTAAAAGGAATTTCGGAAGTAATTACCAAACCCGGAGAAGTGAATATTGATTTTAATGATATCCGCAAAATCATGAGTAAGTCGCAAAAATCTTTTATCGGTATTGGGGAAGCCAGTGGGCCGGGCAGACATTTGGCTGCTATTAGAAAAGCTGTTTCTTCACCGCTACTGGAAAATGCGGATATTCGCGGAGCCAAGGGGTTTATCGTGCACTTTTTGGCAAATGAAGATTTGACCATGATGGAACAAGGCGAAGTAATGAACGTGATTCGTCAATATTCCAACAATGATACGATTGTTATGTTTGGTCAATCATATGATTCTTCGCTCAAAGATACGTTTAAGGTAACCGTCATTGCTACCGGATTTAGCGCCGAAAAAGCAAATGTATTTACCGGACGCCGGCCTATTCCCAGTGAAGAGCCGGAACCGTATGATATTACCAAAAATGTGTTTGCTTCTTTTGACGAGCCGAAAGCTCCCAGGCAAGAAGAAGATGATATGCTGGTGCCTGCCTTTTTACGCCGTAAAAAAAATAGTAACCGCTAAAAGGAGAAAATCATGGCTGTAGGACTTCAAAGTTTACTTAGAACGGTAGTAGATAATAAAGCCAGCGGATTGCACATCCGCGGGAACTCCAATGCATATGTGCGTTTGCACGGACAAATCAAACCGATTGATGATTCTTTTGTCAGTAATGAAGAAGTGAAAAAAATGGCTTATGCATGCATGGGAGAACGTGAAAAGAAAATTTTTGAACAGTATAGTACGGTGGACTTTTCTTTGGATGCTAAGTCCTATGGTCGTTTCCGTTTTAACGTGTTCCACCAAGCGGGCAAAATTGCCATGGCTATTCGTCACATCCCGCTTAAAATTCCTTCTTTCCAAGACTTAAATTTACCCGAAGAAGTACTCAAAAAAATTGCCGATAACCGCCGGGGACTGATTATTGTAACAGGTATGACCGGTTCCGGTAAAAGCTCCACATTGGCGGCTATTATTGACTATATTAATCACAACCGTAACGGACACATCATTACGATTGAAGATCCTATCGAATTTGTTCACACCGACGATAAGTGTATCGTTAGCCAGTTAGAGCTGGGGGTGGACACACCTTCTTATACCGGTGCTTTGCGCGGCGCGATGCGTCAAGATCCTGACACTATTATGCTTGGCGAATTGCGCGATACGGAAGTAATGAAAGCAGCTATTGCGGCGGCGGAAACGGGGCAACTCGTTTTGTGTACCATGCACACGGTGAACGTAGTGCAAACGCTGGCCCGTTTAACAGAAGCATTTCCGATTGAACAGCATGCTCAGGTGCGCTTGCAACTTTCTGAATTAGTGCGCGGTATTATTTGTCAGCGTTTATTACCTACTATTGAACCGGGGATGATACCGGCCTTAGAAATTTTGGTTAGCACGCCGCAGGTGCGCAAATTAATTTTGGAAAACCGCGCCAGCGATTTGGTCAAAGCTATGCAAAACGGAGATTTTTACGGAATGAATACCTTTGATCAGTCTTTAGCCGCATTGTACAAATCGAACAAAGTGGCTATTGAAAATATTATGGCAGCAGCCACCAGCCCGGATGCATTGATGATGGCGGTGCGCGGAGTCACAGACAGTTTGGAGGTGTAGCAAATGAGACCAAACGGACTGGTTATTGCAATGGACGGTACCGCCGGTACCGGTAAGTCTTCGGTTGGACGTGCCGTAGCTCAACAATTGGGGTATAGTTTTTTAAGCACGGGCGGGTTATACCGCGCGCTAGCTTACCAAGTGTTTGTACGCAAAGTAAATCCGGCTGATGACCAAGCCGTGTTAGCACTAGCCAAGCAATTGGTTTTTACCTTTGAGCGGCAGGCGGATGCCACGTTAAAAATGTTTGTAGACGGGGAATATCTGGGTGATAAATTGCAATTAGATGAAGTAGCCCAAACAGCCAGCAAAATTTCCACCAATGCTGCGGCTCGTGCAGTACTGACCGAGCAGATGCGCCGGGTTGGAAAAGACGGTGGCATTATTGTGGAAGGTCGGGATATCGGCACGGTAGTGTTTCCGGATGCAGAGGTAAAGATTTATTTGGATGCTTCAGCCGAAGTGCGTGCCGACCGCCGTGTTAAGCAACTGCACGAACAAGGCGTAGCGGCAGATTATGAGCATATTTTAGCGTCTATTAAAGAGCGGGATTTGCGCGACAGTACGCGGGTGGCCTCTCCGCTTAAACCGGCTTTAGATGCCGTAAAAATTGATACTTCTGCCCTCTCTATGCCGCAAGTTATCGAAGAAGTATTAAAGGAAATCAAACAACATGCTGCTTAATTTGGTAAAATTTAGTGCAAGAGTGTTCTTTAAAACGTTTTATGATTTTAAGGTAGAGGGATTGGAAAATATACCCCCTACGGGCGCTTTAATTATCGCGGGAAATCATCTATCCAACGCAGATCCTCCGGCGATCGGCGGTTTTGCCGGTACCGTGCGGGATTCGCGCTTTATGGCCAAAAAAGAATTGTTTGACATACCGGTACTGGGTTGGTTTTTCCGTCGATGCGGCTATATCTCTGTGGACAGAAAGCGTGTCATCGGAGACTTTGGTGCTTTGGAAGGTGCCATTGAAGCCTTGCAGCGCGGTGAAAGTGTGGTGATGTTCCCGGAAGGGACCCGCTCCAAAAACGGTAAGCCTCAAAAACCCAAAAGCGGTATTGGACTATTAGTGTATAAAACCGAGGCTCCTGTTTTACCGGTAAAGGTGGAGGGGACATTTGGTTGGCCGTGGGTGCGCAAAATACGCGTAAAATTCGGGCAGCCGTTCCACTTACAGAAAGATCCTGCGTTAGAACCCAAAGCGCAGTATAAACAATTTGCCAATGAAATCATGGACAAAATAAATTCAATTACTATCTAAATGGAGGAATCGCGCCTGCCTGCCAAGCGGGTACGGCGTAATAAGGACTTATGACGACAACAAACGAAGAACTCAAAACAACCGAAGAAACGACCAACGAAACCGAAATGACCATGGATCAGTTGATCGCACAACAAGAGTCTTTATCGGAGCAGTTAAACAAACGTGAAATTGTAGAAGTGACTGTCGTACAAATTACCGGAGATTATATTTTAGTAGACACGGGTGCCAAAAAAGAAGGAGCTATTTTAGTATCTGAATTTGATGGCAAAACGTTGCCGGAAGTAGGTTCTAAAATATCTGTGGTACTGGTCAAACGCGGCAATGATGAACGCTATTCTATTTTATCCCACAAAAAAGCTTTGGAAATGCAAGGTTGGGACATTTGCAAACAAGCCTATGAAGCCAAAGAACGGGTAAAAGGAGTTATCGCTCAGACAGTTAAAGGTGGTTACATTGTAGAGGTGTTTGGGGTGAACGGATTTATGCCGTTGTCCTTATCTGAGTTACACACGGCGTACAAACATTATTTGCCTGTAGGGGCCAAAATCAAAGCCGTGATCGTAGAATTTTCAAAAGAAAAACAGAAACTTATCGTTTCTCGCAAACAAGTATTGGAAGAAGATGAAGCCGTGCGCCGCAAAGAAGTATTAGGCCAAATTAAGGAAGGGGATGTGTTGCGCGTAGTAGTGGCCAAGACGGACAAAGAACGCTTGTTCTTGCGCTTCCACGGTATTGAAGGTGTGGTACAAATGGAAAATGTGGCTTGGAAAGAGCCGGAAACCGCTATCACTAACTTCCGCCGCGGACAACGCTTGAAAGCCAAATTGTTAAAATTAGATGCAGAAAATCAAAAATTAGAATTTGGTTTGAAACAATTATTCTTAAATCCGGCTGATGCTTTAAAACGCCGCTATCCGTACAAGAGCTCTGTCAAAGCTACCATCACCAAGGTAGATCCGGAAACAGGCGTGGAATGCACCATTGGCAAAAATAATACGCAGGCTTTCATCAGCCCGTTTGAAATGGGACATGAATTTTCTGCCAAAGAAGGAGATACGATTACCGCGTTAGTGGTAGGCGTTAATCCGGAAACGTTTGTGGTCAATTTGTCCGTGAAGAAATATGACCAAGCGCAAAACCGCAAAGTTGTGGCGCAATACTTAAAACAAGCTCCGCGCCCGACATTAGGTCAGCTCTTGGAAGATTCTTTCAAAGCAGAAGAAACGACCGAAGAAGAAACCAAATAGTTTAGATAGTTGATAAAAGCCCCGCCGCAAAAGTAGGCGGGGCTTTTTGACGTAAAGAGGCAGAGATTGTTACAATACTGATATGCCGGAAGAAAAATTATTACTGCTTTCTTGTTGCGCTCCGTGCTCGTGCGGTGTGATTGCCGCGCTGGCCCGGCAGGGGCGTGCGTTTACCGTGTTGTTTTATAATCCCAACATTGATACCGCCGAAGAATATCAAAAACGATTGTTAGAAAATAAGCGGGTATGTGAGCGTTTTAACGTGCCGTTTGTGGATTTACCTTATGAGCCGCAGGTGTGGCAGCAGGCTGTGCAGGGACTGGAAAGAGAACCCGAGCGCGGCCGCCGTTGCAGTGTTTGTTTTGAGTTGCGTTTGGCGCGGGCTGCCGCCTATGCCAAAGAGCAAGGATTTACACATTTCTCGTCAGTGTTGGGCATTTCCCGCCATAAAGATTTACAGCAAGTTAATCAAGCCGCCGCAGCAGCTTCTGCCAAGTATCAAATTCCCTACGATTTAACCAACTGGCGTAAAGGCGGTCTGGAAGAATTGCGCCGCGCACTCATTAGTGAAATGGGTTTATATAAACAAACCTATTGTGGTTGTATGTTTAGTAAACGTATGGAAGGATGAGATGCTGAGCAAAGACATCTCAGCATGACAGTTGTATTTTATACTTATTAAAAATGTTGTCACCCCGCAAAGTTTTTGTGCGGGGTATAATGTTATTTTGCGAAACGACTTATATCCCGCATTACGACACTGCGGGATGACGTGGAAAAAAGACTGCGGGAAGATATGGGGGAGAATAATGCGGGATGGTTCTCCATTTTCCCGTCGGGAAAAAAATACACTTGACATCATTGGTTTGTTTTTCTACACTATTTGTAGCGGGTCTGATAAGGTTTGTTAAAGGATCTTTTCAGATTTGCGTATAGGGTTAACGAACCCGAGGAGATTAACAATGATGAACAAAAAACAAGGTTTTACCTTGATTGAATTGCTGGTAGTGGTACTCATTATCGGCATCTTGGCCGCGATGGCCTTGCCCGCGTATTTCCGTGCGGTAGAATGCTCTCGTATCAGCGAAGCGGAAATCTTGTTGGGTAGTGTAGTACAAGCTCAACAACGCTATAAATTGCGCCGTGGACAAGGATATGCTGTCAACTGGACTGGCTTAGATGTCTCTCCGGCCGGTGTGGCAGATGGATCATCTTTAGTAACCGCTAAAGCTACCGGAGCTACCGGCAAAGGCTTCTGTACCAAGATGAATGGTACTGCCTGTGGAAATGGTTTCATGATTGACTTAGTAGGGTCTGATAGCGCTGCTGGTAACGTATCCGGTGTTGTGGCGACCCGTGTCAATAATAACCAATATGGTGAATATACTTTGTTCCGCTTCTATGATGATCCGGCTGGCAGAGCGTATTGTAGAGCAGCGACAGACAACAAAAATTCGGAAGCCTTATGTATCGACTTCATCAATGGCGATGAATATACGGATCCGGTTTGTACAGTGGGAACCGCAGCCAAAGGACCTGACACCTGTGTGCTGGCTAAGTAGTCCTAAGATTGCTGTACTCTTGATTCAAAAATACCCCGCTCAAAAGGCGGGGTATTTTTATGCCCAAATATCATATGGTCATGCTGAGTTGTTTGGCGGCCCGCAGGGTCTCAGCATCTTAGCCTTAGTAATAAATATCTTGTTTGACTTGCTGTTCTTTTTCCGCGCCACATACTGCGCGTAAAATGGCAAAGCCAAAATCAATAGCCGCGGCCGCACTTTTTCCGGTGATAAGTTGACCGTCCGTTACCGCATAATCATCTAGGTAAGTACCACCAAAATCTTCGTTCATGGAGGTAAAACATGTGTATTTTTTCCCTTTTAATAGACCCAAATGTCCTAAAATGGTTGGGCTGGCACAAATGGCACAAACATATTTGCCACGGGCATAAAAGTCTTTTAATAATTCTAAAAGGCGGGGGGTATTTTCCAATTCTTGATATTGCGGACCGCCGGGCAAAATAATAGCGGCGTATTCTTTATCTTGAAATTGCGCAAACGGGATAAAATTTACAAAATCCAACCCAAAGCGGCCGGTGGCCTGTTCCCCGCGCAAGCTGTACACATCTACCTCTAACCCGCCGCGTCTTAAAATGGCATACGTGCCCACCGTTTCCAACTCTTCAAATCCATTAGTTACTATCATGCATACTTTCATTTGATTCCCTCTTTTATATCTTTGATAAATGGTTTGGAAATAATGGAATAAACACCTACTAAAATTACTTCACGCCAAGGTTTTTCTTTGATAATCTGCCCGGCCAGTACAGGGTACAGGCACAACAAAAGGATTCTTACCCACAGTGCCCCGCCTAAATGGGCCAGTCCGGCCAGTAATAGCCCTAAAATGCCCAATAGAGCCAGTTTTGCGTATTGGTACGGAATAGTGTAGTTTTTTTGCGTAAATCTAAATAATGCACCCGCCATAACCAAATAACTGCATGTCACGGCCCATCCGGCCCCCACAATGCCTAACAGGGGTACCAATAATAAATTGGCCGAAATGCTGGTCAGCGCGCCCAACAAAGTAATCCACACCAGTACGCGGGTTTTTTTCGTGATTACCGGGCCCACCATAAA
>JAFXOI010000009.1 GCA_017528825.1 Elusimicrobiaceae bacterium
AAATAACTGTCCGGGTTTTTAAGTGCCATAGAAAGTCTTACATTCGGCAGGGTATCTAATTGTCCGGTAATGGTACTTTGACTGGCCGTTTTGGTATCTATATTATACTCGGCATCCGGCATAATATATTTATTATCTTGCGCTTCTCCGGGCAAAGACAAAACTAAAGCACTGGTATCATCTGCGTACGCACCGTTTTCCATATAGGCGGCCGTTTGGGCGGTTTGTAATGCTTTGGCCGGGGTCAGTAAAGTGCTCCAGCGGCTTTTATCCACCGCTCCTTGATACATGGGGATAGCAATCGCTGACAGCACTCCGATAATTAATACGACTACTAATAATTCAATTAGGGTAAAACCTCTTTTCATAATTCCTCCCAACTAAAAATAAACAACTGTTTTTTCCTTCAAAAACACGGCTAGAAACAACGTAAACGGCAAAAGTGTCTTCAACACTTCAGCACATAAGAAAATCGTAGCAAAAAAAAAAAACGGGTCAAGCTTTTTTTTAATACTTTTTCTTTCCGAAGAAAAAGTATCCAAAAAGACGCTCGGCCAATAAGCAAAAAAGAATCTGCAAACGGCTGTTTGATAAACTCACTTTGCTCATACATATCAAACAGACTACCCCTTTTGCAGACTCTTTTTTACTACGCTTCAAGGCCGATTTATAACAACAAATACCGTTTATAAATTTCGGGGATGATATTATTTAATTGTCCCCCCTCGCGTCACTCCGCAGAGTTTTTATGCGGGGTATAACGTTGTTGCGAAACAACCATATTCCGCATTACAACCTTGCGGGATGAGAGGTGGTAAATGACGCTGAGAGATGACGTGTGTGGAATTTCAGGATAGGTACATTTGAAAATGAAGCATAAAAAACCCGTTCTTTTGCAGAACGGGTATATTTTAGAAAGAACGCCCTCTAGGAGAATCGAACTCCTCTTTTCGGATTGAAAATCCGACGTCCTAACCGATAGACGAAGAGGGCATTAAAAAGTGCGCCCGGTGAGACTTGAACTCACGGCCCCCCGCTTAAAAGGCGGATGCTCTACCACTGAGCTACGAGCGCGAAAATCGAAAGATCAAAGAATTTGAAGAAGGGGTAAAGACCCGCAACACATATAGTATATCAAATTTTTGTTAGTAAGAAAAGCTTTTATTTTTTTCTCACAAATCTTGTATATTTATTATAGCAATTTTTTAGCCTCTTTGTCTGCCACTGCCATTTTTCAACGGAAAAAATCTCTTTTTCCGCAGTATCTGTATTTTGCTAGAATGTTTATATATGAGATACGTTTTATACTTTTTTACTTTAGCTTTAGTATTTACCGCCGGCATGTTGGTAGGAAATTTTTATGTTCCCGATCACAGAGCCACTATCGCAGCCGCCGTTTCAGTGCCGGATTTGGACAGCACCAACCCCGCTTTGTCTCAAGCTACCGAAGAAAATGCTCAGCAGGCGCTTTCTCAATTAACGCAGGCCTTAGAGGCTTGCCCGGTTGTGGTCAATGAAGAAAGAGATGCTTTGTTTAACCAAATTTCTTTATTTCTAACCTTGCAAGATTTTCAATTGAAAAAAGCAATGTACGAAGCGGAGATTGCCAAAAACAGTATTGGTAGCCGTACAACTGCCAAATTTTCACGCACGGCCAGTGAATATGCCGCGGCCAAGTTGCGCACGCAACAACGCGCGGACGAACTTTTTCCGCCGGTTATTCCGGAAGAATCCGCGCCTGCTTCTACTACGGAAAATACTACGCAAGTATCCACGGACACTGTAACAGCACTCGTTGAAACACCTGCTAATAAATAAGATTAGTTATTGTAAGGATCGAAGATAAAATGAGTGCCGTGTTTATCTTGTAATTTTGTGTTTGGCGAAATGATGGTATCTTGCAACTGGCAGCGCCGCACAACCGCTTTTTCCCCCACCGACACATAGGGCCCGAGCACGCAATCTTCCACCACCGCGGAAGGATCAATCCAACACGGTTCAATAATTCGCGTCGATGACGAGATTTGAACTTTTTCAGAATGCATTCTGTCCAGTAAAGCATGGTTGGCATATAGCATACTGTCTAACGTGCCGCAATCAAACCAATCATTCATTACTATCGGTTGAATAGAGAGCCCTTTTTCGAGCAGATTTTCTAAAGCATCCGTTAATTGGATTTCGTTTTTGACCGTTTTACCCGAGGCAATAACTTCTTCCAAACTCTCAAACAAAACGGCACTGTCTAAAAAGGAATAAGCACCAATTAAAGCCAAATTACTTTTCGGATGTTCCGGTTTTTCTTCAAAGCCAACGATTTTGTGATCATCCAGTTCCACCACGCCGAAGCGATGCGGATCCTCCACCATTTTTACTCCGACTCCGTTGATGTTCCCTTGCACCAACGGCGCCAAATCTCCGTCAATGATAGTATCGCCCAAAACAATCAAGCACGGTCCTTGCACGGCTTGTTTGGCTAAATATACCGCATGCCCCAGACCCTTCTGTTCTTGTTGCTCAATAAACACCACATCCAAGTGCGGATAATGAGAGTGGACAAATTCAATCAAACTTTCTTTTTGATAGCCGACGATAAATACCACTCGTTTAATTCCGCATTCTTCCAGTTGGGCCAAAATATGGGCAATAATAGGCTTGCCGGCCACACTGAGCATCGTTTTCGGGCAATGCTCGGTATAAGGTAGCAGGCGCACACCTTTTCCGGCCGCAGGAATAATAGCGGTATAGTGGTTCATGTCAGCTCCGTCCGGTTTCTTTTAATAATTCCCGATACATCTGCAATTGCGGGCCGTACACTTGCGCGGCTTCTTGCGGAGTATAGGCACTGCGGTAGGTCCAATTTTCATCGCCCACCGTACCGGGCACATTAATTCGGTCTAAGGTGCCGATAATATCCTGCCAAGAAAACAATGTTAATGCACTGGCACTAGTTAGTACCCGATGTAAAATCGTTCGTTGCACTTCTAATGTAAACGGCACATTCCCGTCCGTTTTCTGGGCGGAAATCATTTCCCAAATGTGTGCACGTTCCCATTGATTTTCGGTTTCCCACCAACCGCGCAGGGTTTCTGTATCGTGGGTAGAGGTGGTGGCTAAAGATACGACCGGGTAATTACGCGGCTCGCGATAATATCCGTTATCCTCACGCTCCCAACGCAATACTTTATAGCCCGGTATTTTCAAATCCACGAGCATCCTACGCACATAATTAGGAATCACGCCCAAATCTTCCCCCACCGGCATGGCACCGTTGGCGCTTTCTAAGACCATTTTCAAGAATGCATAACCGCGGTCTATTTGTGCTTGTTCGTCCGTGATATCGAAATGGCCCTTTTCGTCATTGATGCCAAAAACGTATGTGCGGAAAAAACCTACTAAATGATCCAAGCGGAACACATCATACAATTGCACCGCGCGTTGGATTTTGCGCCGCCACAAATCAAAATTATGTGCTTGAATATAGTTCCAGTTATACGCCGGAAGACCCCAGCATTGGCCCTTTTGGGAAAACTGGTCCGGCGGAGCGCCGACACTCAAATCCAAATGGAAATTTTCGCGCTCGCTCCACACTTCGGCACTATCTAAATTCGTGCCGAACGGGATATCTCCAAACAAGCAGATACCGGCTTGCTCAGCCGTTATTTTCGCCGCGCGTAGTTGCAAATCGGCCTGCCATTGTAAATAGGTAAAGAAGTACACATACTCGCGGTATTGATGTTCAAACGCCGCCACGGCCTGCGGCTGAAAATCACGCAACTCAGCCGGCCATTCTTTCCATGTTTGCCAGTGATAAAATTCCTTGAGGGCACGGAAAATACTATAGCCGCGCAACCATTTTTTATTGGTGGAACAATACGCCTCGAAAGCGTGAGCCTGCGGCGTGTCTTGACGAAAATCGTTTTCCAAGAAAAATTGATAGGCCTGCCACAATACTTTTAGTTTCGCTTCCTTTACCGCTTTGAATGGCGCTTTATGAGATAAACGCCACGCCACAATATCGCCCTGTAAATTTTGCAAAGTTTCTTGGGCACGAGCCGAAAGTTGCACTTCCCGCACGCACGACACATCAATATACACCGGATCAATGGCAAAAGCACTCAAGGCAGAATAGGGACAGTTTTGTCCGGGGGCCGTTTCTTGCAGAGGAAGAATTTGAATAATTTTTGTTCCCAGTCCTCCGAAAAATTTGATCCATTCACATAAGGACGAGAAATCTCCCACGCCCCAGTCACGCTCTGTTTTCATGGCAGAGACTGGCAATAAAATACCGCTAGTACACCTGTTTAATAATTCTTCGTGCAGACTCATAGGTTTTATTTATATGCCACCGCTTCTATAGTAACGCTACTTCCTTTAGGCAAAGCCGCCACTTGCACGGTGGTGCTGGCGGGCGGATTTTCCTTAAAGAACGATTCATACACTTCATTCATTTCTGCAAAGGACGTTAAATCCGTCATATACACTGTTGTTTTCAATACGTGTTTAAGCTGCATACCTGCTGCTTTCAAAATACTTTCTAAATTTTTTAGCACCAGTTCGGTTTGACTTTTGACATCTCCGCCAAAAATTTCACCGGTTACCGGGTCCATAGGCAATACGCCGGACGTGAAGACGAAACCGCTTTCTCCCGTCGCTTGCGAATAAGGACCAATCGCTTTAGGTGCTTGTGGGGAATTGATAATTTTTTTCATAAATTGTTCTCCTGTAAGGGACCAACCCCTGTTTTTTATATAGTATAAAACCCCGTCTGAGCCTGTCAAACGGGGTTTTGGAAAAAGAGAATTTTATTTCATATATTTCGGATCACAACGACTAGGGGCACATTGGGGAGCAGTACTTGGACAATAAGCCCCACAACAACATGCGGTATCTTGATAATTCATACCAGGTGCATCACTTGTGTAAATTCCGCAAGCCCCCGTCGCATTGGCATAACAAACAGCCCCATTTTTAAACGTAGACCCAACACAATTTCTAATTCCATTTCCTACACATATTCCTCCATCAAACGTACTCCACAAACCGCAGTAGCCAGCACCGTTGCACATAGCTGTTCCCCCTTTATAAGTAGAACGAGAACAAGTATCGTCTCCGTAGCTGATACAGCTTCCCCCTTCTTCTACCGTAAGATAAACACAACCTACTTTGTTCGGAGAGGTACGACATTCTCCTCCTTTTTTAATTACAGAATTATTACAACTGGCGTTACCAAAAGTATTTTCTGTAGAAACACAGACTCCTTCTGCTTCCACTACACGACTTGAACCATTTGCAAATCCGCATTGGCCTTCACTCAATACTCCCATATTTCCTAAAGCGGTACAACGTTCCGTATCACTTTTATAACATTTCGTTTTACTGCTACTCCAGGAACGTGAGGCATTGCCACAAATTTCTTTGGTAATATCTTGGTCTAACAAGTATCCGGTGTAGCCGTCTGCGGAAGTTAAATCTTGTCCGTTCAGCAGTTTGCCGCACAACCTTTCTGCGCGCTCATCTCCTGTTTTGGCCTCACAATGCAGTTGCCCGGCAAATTTCGGGTTGTCATCTAAATAACTGGCTAAGCGTACATTAGCAAGTTTACTGTTGGTAACGCGGATGACATTCGGGTCGGCGGTATTATTCGGCATAACTAAAGCAAAGGTTAAATCACTATTATTCATGGTAACGTCCAAATTAGCCATATTATCTGTATAAGCGCCATTGCTCATTTTAATGGCTTCTTCCGCGTCTTTAATGGCTTTGGCTCCCGGGAGCATCGTGCTCCAATGACTTTTATCCACCGCTCCTTGATACATGGGGATAGCAATGGCTGAAAGTACCCCGATAATCAATACAACTACTAATAATTCAATTAGGGTAAAACCTTTTTTCATAATGTCTCCTTGCAAAAATAAAGTATCTTTTAACGGCGCAAAAACACCGCTAAAACCAACGTAAACGGCAAAAGTGTAACAAACACTTCAGCGTCATAAAAAATGGTAGCAAAAAAAAAAAACGAGTCAAGCCTTTTTTATTTCTCGACGAGAAAATGACCAAAAAGGAGGAGATTCCCGATTACAAATTTCGGGGATGACATCGGGAGAGTTTCGGGAATGACGACGGGTGGGATTGACGAGAAAACGGCCAAAAAATAAACAACAAAGCAGAGGCAAAAAGAAACCCCGCTCAAATGAGCGGAGTTTTGTGTCGATATTAAATTATTTCTTTTTGGCTGCTTTTTTGGTCGGCTTTTTAGTAACTGCTTTCTTCGTTACTTTTTTGACCGATTTGTTGCCGGCTACCTTTTTTCGCGATGTATTTTTTATTGTTTTAGAAGATTTCTTTCCACGCACCACTTTCTGTTTTTCACTAATTTTGCGTCGTAGAAAACGGTTCAGCGGTGCATTATCAATCACTTCTCCCAAAATGTTTCTTTTTTGTTTGCGAGAGACACCGGCGTGTAATTTTTGGGGCCGGAGATCTTGATGTGCATATTCTAACAATCCGGCTTTGTGAGCATCTTTGCGTAGTTGTTGTACGGCGCGTTCTTCCAACTGGCGCACCCGTTCCCGTGACAGCCCTAGCTTTTCGGCCACTTCTCCTAAAGTTTTAGGTTCATTATCCAGCAGGCCAAAACGTAACGTAACAATCTCACGGTCCCTATCTGATAAACTCATTAAACTTTGTTGCAATACGCTTACATTCTCGGAACGCAAAAACACATCATGCGGATTTCCTTTTCCGTCGTCGCTCAGGACATCTTCCAATGTCATTTCGTTTTCTTCTCCCACCAGTGAGGCCAGTGAATCTACGCCGGTAGCGGCGCTGAGCGTATCCATAATCGCTTTTACTTGGCGAGCACTTAAATCCAACTCTTTGGCCATTTCCGTTAAGGAAGGGTCACGTCCGTTTTCTTCTTTTAAGGTGTTCCACGCCTTAAACCAACGTTTCAAATTTCCCCACGCATGAGAAGGAATTTTAATAGAGCCGGATTGTTCTTCAATATACTTGCGGATAAATTGCTCTATCCAATATACAGCATAGGTGGAAAAACGATACCCCTTGGACGGTTCAAATTTATCTATGGCCTGCATAAGCCCCAGATTTCCTTCCTCTATTAAATCCATGAGATCAATGTTACTGCGCTGAAAACGTTTCGCCGTCGGTACCACCAAACGCAAATTCAATTCCATGATTCTGCTTTTGGCCGTCTTATCTCCTTTGCGCACCCGCTTCCACAAAGCAGACATCTCCTCACGTTTGATTTCGCGCGTGATTTTTTCTAAATGCTTAAAATACTCATTCAAACTATCTACTGATCCGTTTTCCATGTGCATTCCACAATTGCTGTAAAATAAAATCGTTTTTTATATCATACCAATTTTTGTGCCTAAAAATACTTGCACATATTATGCAAAATGATGTTATAATGAAAATATCTGCAGGTCTTATATATTCTACTATCATGGAGGAAACATGCAAGGACAGTCTTTGGAAGAAAAAAGTTTTAAACAAATCATGCTGATGTGTTTGGGATTTTTCGGCATTCAGTTTGGTTGGGCTCTGCAAATGGGAAATATGAGTGCTATCTATTCTCGTCTGGGAGCCAGTGAAGATCAAATTCCGCTTTTGTGGCTTGCGGCACCTGTAACGGGTTTACTGGTACAACCGTTGGTGGGATATTTTAGTGATCGTACTTGGTGTAAATTAGGTCGGCGCCGCCCGTATTTTTTGGTCGGTGCTATTTTTTCTATGTTTGCCTTATTTTTAATGCCGCAAGCATCTGCCATTTGGATGGCGGTTATTGCTTTGTGGGTGTTAGATACTTCTGTAAACGTAAGTATGGAACCGTTCCGCGCCTTCGTGGGTGATATTTTGCCGGAACAACAACGCAAAACCGGTTATGCCATGCAAAGTGTAATGATTGGCGCAGGCGCCGTTATCGCTTCTTTCTTACCGCAGATTTTAACTTCTTTAGGAGTCAGCACCGAAGCTCCTTTAGGACACATTCCCAATACCGTAAAATACTCCTTCTATATCGGCGCAGTGGTATTATTTACCGCCGTATTGATGACGGTCAAATCTACTCCGGAATATCCGCCGCAAGATATGGAAGCTTTCAAAAAACTGCAAGCTCAACGCGGTAGCATTACCAAAACTTTATCGGAAATGTGGAATGCTTTTACGACTATGCCTTCTACTATGCGCCGCTTGGCGGTCGTACAATTTTTCACTTGGGCAGCTTTTATGATTATGTGGGTCTACTTTACCCCCGGTATTGCCTCGGCGGTATTTCATGCGGCACCGGGTTCTGCGGCCTTTGAAGAAGCAGCTAACTGGGGTAGTTCCTGCTTTGGTATTTACAATGGCGTGGCCTTTGCCTTCTCTTTTGCGCTGTTGTGGTTAACAACCAAGTTCTCTGCCAAGTATATTCACATCGTGTGTTTGACAATTGGTGCTATCGGTTTAGGCTCGTTAGGGTTGACCCTCTTTGGTGTGACCTTTAGCAAAATGGGCCTCATTTTCCCGATGGTATGTATCGGTATTGCGTGGAGCAGTTTACTCTCTATGCCGTATGCCCTGCTTTCTAACAGTTTACCAGCAGAAAAAATGGGTTTTTACATGGGTGTGTTTAACTTCTTTATCGTTATCCCGCAAATCTGTGTGAACCTGTTCTTCGGCCCTATTATGAAACACTTATTAAACGGCAGCTCCATTGCCGCAGTAGGCTTGGGTGGTGTAAGCTTGTTGGTAGCGGCCGCTTTTACGTTCTGGGTACAAGATACTACGTTACCTAAAAAAGCATAAGGAATTTCTATGAAAATTCATTTTCATTTACCTTATGAAACCGATCCCGGGCAAACACTACAGGTCGTAGTTTGGCTTTCCAAAGAAGGACAATGGACTTCCCAAACCTTAGACCTGACCAGCACGGATCAAGCCCACTGGCAAGGAGTTTTGGATTTTTATCCGAATCAGGACGGCCACTTCATGTATTACTACCAAGTATTACAGGATGGCCGGCCTCTGCGACAAGAGTGGAAAGTATCCCCCCGCATTCAACCGTTTCATACGGCACGTAGTGCGTATTATCTGTACGATTTTTGGCGGGATTTACCCCCTCAGTCTTGGCTATACAGCACGGCTCTGGCTCCGCAAACTACGGCGACATTTATCTCCGAATTTACTGCCACCATTATGGTGCGTGCTTACATACCCGGTCTGCAGAAAGGCCAAAAACCGTTTGTGTGTGGTGCTTCGGACTTACTGGGGCAATGGGATCCTCAAAAAGCCTTACCGATGCACTGCATTGGTATTAATGAGTGGGCAGTCTATCTGCCGGCTGATCAGCTTACTTTGCCGATGGATTATAAATTTATCGTTAAAGAAGATAGCCAAATTTGGTGGGAAAAAGACGGTAACCGCACCTTGCAAGGCTCACTCCCTGCTGCCGGTGAAACCATTGTATATAGTGGACTATATCCTCGCTTTGATTTGCCGCAAGTACGCCGAGCCGGTGTTGTGTTGCCGGTATTCTCCATTCGTACAGAAAAAGATTGGGGCGTGGGCGATTTCGGCTCTTTGAAAACATTGGTAGATTGGGCCGCGGCCACCGGGCAAAAAATGATTCAGATTTTGCCTGTCAATGATACCAGTCTCACCGGTACTTGGCAAGATTCCTATCCTTATAATAGCGTTAGCGTATATGCCTTTCATCCTATGTATGTGGACATATCCGCTTTACCGAAGTTGCCGGCCGAACAAGAAAAATCTTTTGAAGAGCGTCGCAAAAAACTCAATGCCTTGCCGCAACTGGATTATGAAGCTGTTACGCAACTGAAAAACGAACGCTTACAGGCCGCTTATGCGCAGAATTCAGCGGCGGTTTTTGCGTCGGCGGCTTTCCGGGAATTTTGGAATGATAATTCTCATTGGTTACCGGCTTATGCTATGTTTTCTACGTTACGCGACCAATTTCAAACACCGGATTGGCACACTTGGCCGAATTATTCAAAATTTTCCGAGCAAAACCTCTTCTCTTTCTACGCGCACGACTCAGAGCAGCGTAAAAAAGCCTATTTCTACTTTTATGTGCAATTTGTATTACACCAGCAATTGCTGGAAGCTCACCGCTATGCACGCGAAAAAGGAATAGGACTGAAAGGAGATATTCCTATCGGGGTTTCCCCGCATAGTGCCGATGCTTGGGCTGAACCGAAAATGTTTCAGCTCAATGCTCAAGCAGGTGCCCCACCGGACGATTTTTCCATCACCGGACAAAATTGGGGATTTCCTACCTACAACTGGGATGAAATGGCTCTGGATAATTACACGTGGTGGCGGCGGCGTTTTACGCACATGACACGCTATTTTGATGCGTACCGCATCGACCATGTGTTGGGATTTTTCCGCATTTGGCAAATTCCCATGCATGCGGTACAAGGATTATTAGGGCAATTCTCCCCTGCTTTACCGCTGAGCCCTCGGGAAATGGCTTTTAGCGGGTTCACGTTCCGTCCGGAATATACGCAACCGTATATTTCGCACGAAGTGCTGGAGGAATTATTTGGGGACGAGGCCCGCACCGTAGAAAATACGTATTTAATTCCCGCCGAAAATAATTGTTTCCAATTGCGCGAAGATTACAATACGCAACGCAAAATCCAGCATGCTTTTGGAGAGAACTTAGATGCCCGTGCCTTGTATGTGCGCGACGGTCTGTATGCCCTATGCGCCAATGTGCTGTTTGTAACCGATGATCACAATGAGCAGTTATATCATCCGCGTATTAGCGCGCTGGGCACGTCTGCCTTCCGGGCCTTACCGGCAGACCAACAAGCGGCCTATACGCAATTGTATAACGATTATTTTTATCATCGCCAAGATCATTTTTGGAAAGAGCAAGCACTTAAAAAATTGCCGGCGCTAACGCAATCTACGGCTATGCTCTGTTGCGCAGAAGACTTGGGAATGATTCCCCATTGCGTACCGGAAGTAATGGAACAATTGCAAATGTTAAGTCTGGAAATTCAGCGCATGCCAAAACGCTTGGGCGAAACTTTCGCAAATACGAAAAACTATCCGTATTTGTCGGTGGCTACGCCTTCTACGCATGATATGTCCGTACTGCGCGGCTGGTGGAAAGAAAATCCGGAAATGTCAGCGCGGTTTTGGAAAGAGGTGTTAGGGCGGGAAGGCGAAGCTCCGGCCGATTTACCGGCGGATGCGTGCGAGCAGATTTTGCGTTTGCACCTGCAAAGCCCGTCCATGTTATGTATGATTGGTTGGCAGGATATGACGTCTATGGATGAGGACCTACGCGCACCGGACCCGGATGCCGAGCGTATTAATGTGCCGGCTAATCCGCGGCATTATTGGCGCTACCGCATGCAAATCACGGTAGAAGAATTAATGCAGAAAACCGCCTTTAATGAAAAACTTAAAGCAATGATACAAGAAAGTGTAAGATAAAAAGACAAGAATAAAATAGTCTTGCACAAAAACAGTCTTACAAAAACACCCCGCTCAATTGAGCGGGGTGTTTATATTAGCATTTTGGGGCATAAGGAGGACACCCGGCTCCCTCACAACACCCTGTTCCGTTATAAGTGCCTGTACAGCTATAACCCCATGCTGTTGGTCCGTTAGGGGCAATACATTTACCCCCATCATTTACTATTACACTAGTACAACCATACGCGCCATTGGAAACATCTACTTCACAAACTCCACCGTTATTAATTACGGTTCTCTTCTCCCAATTCGCAGAACATCCCCCCAATCCGATAGCCTTACAGAGACCTCCTTCATTGATGTCTACCCCGGTACAATTCCAACCTTTAGCTATACAAGTGCCTCCATTTAGAATAGACTCTCCGCACTGCTCCAGGTCACTCCCCTCACCTATACATATGCCGCCTTCTGTTACAGTAGATTTAAAACACCCCCACTTACTATTCGCGTAGCAAATCCCTTCTTCTCCTATTTCTTTACGATTTAATTCATTAGTATATCCACACTGGTCGGTCATATTGGCTGTTCCAGATATATCATTCATACCGAGGGCCTGACAACGCGTGGCCGTATCTTTATAACATTTTGTTTGACTGCTACTCCAAGAACGATTTGCAGTTTGACAGGTAGATTCATCTACGGCTTGGTCCAATAAATAGCCTGTGTAACCGTCCGCACTTGTCAATTCTTGCCCCATAAGTAATTTTCCGCACAGCCTTTCGGCGCGTTCATCTCCTGTTTTGGCTTCACAATGTAACTGCCCCGCAAATTTCGGGTTATCATCTAAATAACTGGCTAACCGTACATTGGCTAGTTTACTATTCGTAACCCGTATTACATTGGGGTCGGCCGTATTATTAGGCGTTACTAAGGCAAAGGTTAAATCTGCATTATTCATAGTAACATCCAAATTAGCCATTTCATCGGTATATGCGCCATTGGTCATTTTAATGGCTTCTTCCGCATCTTTAATCGCTTTAGCTCCGGGAAGCATGGTACTCCAATGGCTTTTATCTACTGCCCCTTGATACATGGGGATAGCAATGGCTGATAAAACTCCGATAATCAGTACGACTACTAGTAATTCTACTAGTGTAAATGCTTTGTTCATATAAACTCCTACTAATTTCTCGGGCTCATATAAACAAAAACGGCCGTTATATATGAGCCGCAACCAGCCGCCCAATATATAACAACCGTGGTTTGCCACTCCAAAGGGGTGGCAAACACTCGGCACAAAACAAAAGGGTAATTAGTCCTCTTGCCTTGTGCCTAAAACGGCTGTTCTTGGACTGGTTGCGTGCCTTATTAGGCAGTCTGTATTCTTCATACAGTTCCAAAAACAGATTAGATTTTTTATTACGCCTTTCGGCGCTTACTACAAATCCTCCTTACAGCGGGATATTACCCGTATTTTCGTGCTTTTTCGGGTCGCGTTTGCTCTTCAGAATACGGAACGCTCCAATCAGCTTGGCACGCGCTTCTGCCGGCTCAATAATTTCATCAATAGATCCATTGCGCGCCGCCTGATAAGGCGAAGCAAATTTGTCGGAATATTCCTGCGTCATCTTTTGCTTCATTTCTTCTTTTTTGGCTTCGTCGGTTTCTTTTTTCAAATCCCGCGAGTACAAAATTTCCACCGCACCGCGCGGCCCCATTACGGCAATTTCCGCGCTGGGAAAAGCAAAATTCATATCTCCGCGCAAAAATTTAGACCCCATGGCAATATACGCCCCGCCATACGCTTTACGCAGGACGAGGGTTACTTTCGGCACGGTTGCTTCTGCATAGGCATAGAGCAGTTTGGCCCCGTGGCGGATAATGCCGCCATGTTCCTGTGCCACACCGGGCAGATAACCGCCGGTATCTACGAGGGTCAAAATAGGAATATTAAAAGCATTTAAGAAGCGGATAAAGCGCGCGGCTTTGTCACTGGCGTCACTATCCAACGCACCGCCTAAATGGGCAGGGTTATTAGCCACTACGCCCACCACTTCTCCGCCTAAGCGGATAAAACCGGTTACCACGTTTTTAGCAAAGTTTTGGTGAATTTCAAAAAATCCAAAATTATCCGCCAGCCGCCAAATCACGTGATGAATGCGGAAGGCCTTTTTGGGGTCCATTTCGCACACGCGTTCCAGCACATCCACGCGGCGCTCTGCCACATCGGTCGTGGTATCGGACAGGGCCAATTCCTCATTATTTTGCGGCAAGAAGCTCAGCAGTTCGCGCACCTGACGGAAACAGTCCTGCTCCGATTTGGCCACGAATTGGCACACGCCGCTTTTTTCGCTATGCGGTTTGCTGCCGCCCAACGTATCAATATCTATTTCTTCTCCGGTAGCGGCTTTGACGGCACTGGGGCCGGTAATAAACATATGGCTAATGCCTTCTACCATAAAGATAAAATCCGTCAAGGCAGGGGAATAAGCCGCCCCGCCGGCACAAGGGCCTAAAATGACAGAAATTTGCGGAATTTTGCCCGATGCTTTTACGTTACGCCAGAAAATTTCTCCGTAACCGTTCAAACTTTCCACGCCTTCTTGGATACGGGCACCGCCGCTATCCAAAAGTCCGATGACCGGAATTTTGGCCTCTAGGGCTTTGTCCATAATGTCGGCGATTTTTTTAGCGTGAGCATAACCCAAGGAACCCCCTAGTTGCGGGAAATCTTGGGCAAAAATAGCCACCGGCCGGCCGTTAATGCGGCCAAAACCCGTGATAACGCCGTCACCTTTAATATGCTTATCAGCCACGCCGAAATCGTGACAGTTACTTTCCACTAAACTTTTAATTTCAAAAAAACTGTCTTTGTCTAATAAATAGGAAATACGTTCACGCGCGGTAAATTTACCCTTGGCGCGCTGGGCTTTGTTCTTTTCTTCGCCGGCGCCTGCTAAGGCATCTTGGTAAATTTGACGAAATTTTACTAAACTCTTTGGAGCCGGACGATCTGACTTCTTATCCTCTCCGGGATTATCAAATAATTCGCTCATAGAACCTCCCTTTCTTATATTTTACTAAACTTCTCTGCCTGTGGGGCAGTGGCATAGGCTACTGTAAAGATAAAATCTGTTTCAAACGGTTTAGAAATCAGTTGTATGGCAGGTTGTTGTAAGACGTGCCATGCCTGCAAAGCGGTCCCCGCTAACTGTAGTTTTCCCCCCTCGAAACTGATTTCTCGGGTATTTAGAGACAAGCCACGGCCCAATAATTTGACAACCGCCTCTTTCTTGGTCCATAGTTCGGTCAAATGCTCCGGCGTCATAGGTTCGCGCTCTTGCGGCGTGAAAAAATCTTCCGCCCACGCCTGCATACGCGGTTCTACTTTTTCCAAATCAATACCTAAAAATGTATGTGGGGCTGACACCGCCGCTATCGCCCATCCGTTAGAGTGAGTAATGCTCACGCTACGGGCATCCGGCACCGCCCCTATAAATACCTGCGGCGCTCCGCTGGGCAATTTGACAACATCGATATTTTTTAAGACCGCCAGCGCGGCACTTGACATCTCTTGCCACGTCGAGCAACTGCACACAGGCAACAAACCGCTTTCCCGCGCCAATAATACCTTTAACGCAAACCGGCCTCCGAGCCAGTCCCCTTTCCGTTTTTCCGCTTTCAGTGTCTGCAAATAGGCACTTTCAGAAGCGCAGAGAAAAGAGTCTGCCGGAGGCAGGTGTTTGATTTCAATAAACTGCGTTTTATAATCCATTATTGTCCGATGGCTTGGTATCCGTGCAATTCCACCCACAGTGTGCCTTTTTCGTCAAATACATAGGCATCATGCAGGCTCTTACCGTCAGCGGTTACGCCCTTAAAGCGGCCATATAAATACAGTTTAGCCGGTGGAATATCCCGCTTAAATACGGCCACTTCGCTAATAGCATCCGGCAAAGTCATTTTATTGTCGATAGCCATATCACGGAAACCGCAGCATTGGAAAGCCGCTTCAATCAACATCGGGTTAGCCAATAACACTTTTTCTCCGTCCTTCCATTGCGGAGCCGGCGTGGTGTTATACACGGCTAAAGAGCTTTCTTGGTCTGCTTTCAAAATACCGCCCAAGACTTGGAAGCTGGGTCCGTGGAAGTATTTTTTATAAATTTCTTCCTTGGTAATTTGCGGAGCGGCAGACGGATTTAATTGGATTAGATTTTTCACATCGTTCCAAGTAGATACAAAACCGCTTTCCAGTGCATTGGCCGTAAAATGACGGCGTGTGTTACCCATCTTAATACCTTTGCTGTTAATGAAATCCGACTCAATTTCCATGGAAATTTGTCCGTTTTCATTTTTTCCGATTATGCGCACAGCTTGCGGCCGGTTGCGCAATAATTTAATGGGTAAATAAAAATGCACATTTTTCAGCCCTTGCGGCACTTTCCCACTCAAAGCGGTAGCGGTTTCCATAAAGGTTTCCAGTCCCATAACGCCCGGGACATACGGAGTACCTTCAATGGCGTGATCTGCCAAATAAGGGTCAGACTCTAAATTAAATTCTTTCCCCGTATGAATTTCTTGGGCGGTTTGAGAAGCAATGGTGCCCAAGAAATGATTGGCCTCTTTCGGATCGGGCAACGTGGCTTTCGGAGCGGCTACTTCGGCAGTAGTAGAACCGCCGTTTCCGCCCATACCGCCTTGGCCGTGGTTGCTTTCTTCTGGTTTGTTTGCAATCTCTTCGGATACAATTTCGTCCATATCTTGACGAAGTTGATGATCCCAATCCAAGCGGCCCAAAGAACCTGTAAGAATGATTTCAGGAACGGTACCGTACACAATTTCATCTAAGAAAATTTGCATACCGTCTTCAGGGTCTACAAAGTCCACCCCGTTCGAGCGCAAGAACGTTTCCACACCGGCACGCACGCCCATGCCTACATTTTTGTAAGCACTCATGGCAATGGCTACGGCGCGGTATCCTTGATTGCTCAAGCTAAAGGCAGATTTGGCCAAATAGTCATTGGCAGAAGCATAGTCACTTTGTCCTAAGTTGCCGTATTTACCGGCAATAGAAGAAGCAAAAGCAAACATACCGCCGTCTTTAACAATGTTATTAGCCAAGAAGCTGGCAAAACTGGTGGCCTTGACGTCAAAGATGCGGTAGTATTCAGCCGGATCTTTGTCGTAAATCAGTTTAGAGCGTTCCAAACCGGCAAAGTGGATGAGCCCGTCCACGCGGCCATTTTTGGCTTTGATTTTGGTGCAAACCTCTTTAACCATGGAACTGTTGAGCACGTCACAGTGGTAATACTCCACCTCGCTTCCCAAGTCACGCAATTTCTGCAAGTTCTTATACAAGGTAATAGAATCTTTTACCCGTCCAAAAGCCCGTTCTAACAATACCGGCGTGGCTTTTTGCGTGGTGTCGGCTTTCAGCTCTTCCCACATTTGTTTCTTAAGTGCGGCCAGTTCAGCTTCGTTCATAGAAGCCCACAGCGGTGTTTTCTCTTGGATTTCAATGATATCCAATACAATAATCTTGCTGTGATACTGAGCGGCAATTTTTTGGCTAAGCATCGCGCCGATACCGCGGCCCGAACCGGTAAAGATAATCGTTTTGCCCGTCAAATCAAAATGTTTTTGACTGCGGTTCAAACGTACCGGTACGGATAAAATTGTACTGCGTTCTCCGCCACGGGTGCCAATCATTAAACGCATATCACCATGCAATACTTCGTCCATGGTGCGTTGCGCCATATCATCCGGAGTAGTGGTTGGCTCAAAATCTAATAGTTTGGCAATCGCCCCGGTGCGTTCATATACATCTTTACGGAAACAAGTGGTTCCACCCGTTAGAGCACCCGCAATTGGGTTAAACTCTTCGGCAGTAGTGTAACCAAAAGTACCGTCAATTTTGGTGTTAACAGCAAAGAAAGTATCCGCATCGGTGCGGTTTGTCATACCTTTTTCAAATACACGCAAGGCAATAAATAAAGGCATGACATATTTGGTTAATCCGTCGTGCGGGCTGGCTTTCTTATCAAATTTCTTTACGTTGGCCCCTAACAAGTACACGATACCTTGGATATTGGGATCTTCGACGGCATATTCTTTCAATGCCGCTTCTGTTTCTTCATAAGATTCCCAATTGACAATGGTCGTATTTTTGCTACGGGTTTTCAAGGTCGTAAACACATGAGTCTTGACCCCTAACTCTTTAAATTCCTCTTGATAGGCTTTAATGAGTTGAGAATTATCGGCAAAAATGAGTACCGTGCGGTCCTTAGATAAGCGACGTTCTTCTCTTTCCGTTAGCGGTGCCGGTGCCACCACCGTTACATGGCGCAATTTCTTTTCATGGCAATGTTCCCCGGCGTAGCCTTCCCGTTCCGGACGTTCTGCCAAAGAGGTATTTTTGGCAATTTCACCCGTCGGGTTAGTAGTTAACATCGCATCAGAAGGTTTGCTTACTTTATCGGCAGCTGGCACAGCTTCTTGCAAAGTGGCCACTTTGATAGTGGGCAAGCCTGTCTGCGCTGTTTCTACGGGTACCGGTTGTGCAACCGGTGCAGGCGTTGCAATAGGAGTGACCGCCGGAGTAGGTTGTTCCTCTACCGCAGGAGCGGGTTGGGCCACTGCCGCAGGAGCGGGTTGGGCGGATTGCCCAACGTGAGCTAAAGCAAACTTGATACAGTGGCGAATGGTCGGGTAATCTTTCAATTGAATGCCTTCTTGCTGGACAATGCCATAATGTTCGCGCATGGCGGCAAACAATTCCGCTTGTTTAACGGTGTCAATGCCCAAATCCGCTTCCATATCCAAATCTAAGTCGAGCATATCTTCCGGATAGCCCGTCTTTTCCGCCACCATCGCTACAATTTCTTTGGTAACCGTGGCTTCATCTACATTTCCCACGACTTTAGCAGCAACTACCGGCGCAGGTTGAACTGTCGGAGCTACGGTAGTTTGTACCGCAGGTGTTACAGGAGCAGGAGCCGGTTGCGCAACCGGTGCAGGCGTGGCAACAGGAGCAACCGCCGGAGCAGGAGCAGAAACTGCCGCTCCTTCCGTACCGACATTAGCCATCGCATATTTGATAATGGAGCGAATGGTCGGATAATCTTTCAGTTGCACCCCTTCTTGACGTGCAATCTGATATTTCTCACGCATAATCGCAAACAATTCAGCTTGCTTGACGGTATCAATACCCAAATCGGCTTCCATATCCAAATCTAGGTCAAGCATATCTTCCGGATAGCCCGTTTTCTCTGCCACAATCGCTATAATCTCTTTCGTAGCCGTAGCTTCATCTAAATTTTTCACAGCTTTGGCGGCCGTCGGTGCAGGAGCAGGAGCCGCTACCGGAGCAACGGGCGCCGGTGCAGGCTGAGCAACTGGTGCTACCGGTGCAGGCTGAGCAACCGGAGACACCGGTGCAGGCGTTGCGACCGGAGCAACCGCCGGAGCAGGAGCAGAAGCCCCTTCCGTGCCGGCATTTTTCATAGCATATTGAATGATAGAGCGAATAGTCGGATAATCTTTCAGTTGCACCCCTTCTTGACGTGCAATCTGATATTTCTCACGCATAATCGCAAATAATTCAGCTTGCTTGACGGTATCAATACCCAAATCTGCCTCCATATCCAAATCTAAGTCAAGCATATCTTCCGGATAACCTGTTTTCTCAGACACAATAGCCAAAATATCTTTTTGTACATCGGCTTCGGCTAAGCTGGGTAATGCGGCCTTCGGTGCAGGAGCAGGGGCCGCTATCGGAGCAACGGGTGCCGGCGCAGGCTGAGCAACCGGCGCTACAGGAGCAGGAGCAGAAACTGCCGCCCCTTCCGTGCCGGCATTTTTCATAGCATATTGAATGATAGAGCGAATGGTCGGATAATCTTTCAGTTGCACTCCTTCTTGACGGGCAATCTGATATTTCTCACGCATAATCGCAAATAATTCAGCTTGCTTGACGGTATCAATACCCAAATCGGCTTCCATATCCAAATCTAAGTCAAGCATATCTTCCGGATAGCCCGTTTTCTCAGACACAATAGCCAAAATATCTTTTTGTACATCGGCTTCGGCTAAGCTGGGCAATGTGGCCTTCGGTGCAGAAGCAGGGGCCGCTACCGGAGCAACGGGTGCCGGTGCAGGCTGAGCAACTGGAGCTACAGGAGCAGGAGCAACAGGTTGTTGCGCCACCGGCGTAGCTTTCGGTTGTACTTTATTTACTTTATCTACAAAGGCTTGTGAACCTTCCATCACTAAAGAGGGTTTTACACCATGCTGATAATTATCTTTGATGCGTAAGGTGTTTTGCACTACTTCCAAGACCGGATTCTGTTGGCCGGAAATTTCTTTGAGCCACGCCGTATTTTTGGCGGCATCACAGATACGCGGCTCTCCCGCATTCCACTCCTTTTCCAGTAGCGTCATGCCTAATTGAGAGCCAAATCCGGCGGCCAAGCGCAATGCATATTTGAAATTATAATGACCGCCTTTACTCAAGGTAATACCTTCCAATTCCGGATCGGCTTCTTTGAAGTTGGCAATCGGCGGCACCAACCCTGTATTTAGACAGCGTACCGCAATCACATCTTCTAGTCCGGCGCCCATAGAGTGACCGGTAAATCCTTTGGTATTGCTGACAATCACCGAGCTGACATCTGCCCCGAAGGTAGATTTCAAAGCATATGCTTCTGCGCTGGCAGAACCGCCACGTGCCGGCGTATAGGTTTCATGAGAAATGAAAACTAATTGTTTGGCAATATCACTACGATTTAGGCCATATTCTTTTTCAGCAGTAGCCACCAAACGGTTCATCACTTGCGCTACGTGTCCGACGTCTAAACGAGTCACATGGAAACCGCTGTTTGCAATTTCAGTCGATAATAATTTGGCCAGCGGCTTCATACCGCGTTTGGCCACTTCGGTTTCATCTTCTACTACCAAAGATACCGCTCCCATTCCCACGATCATACCATTGCGGCGGCGGTCAAACGGCAAAGCAGCTTTAGTAACATCTCCTTCGGTGGTAGCCGCTCCGGAGGCGAGGAAAGCGGTTAAAATCCATTCGGATACATTATCATTGGTAATATCATCTGCACCAATTACAATGACACGTTTACAGCGACCCAGCTTTATCCAATCTTGGGCCAGTGCCACCGCTTGTGCAGTAGAAGCGCAAGCAGAGCTCATCGCCAAAGCAGGCCCGCGTGCGCGGATCCATTGACAGAAATGGCAGTGTGCAATAATAATGGTTTTCAAAATAAATTCAGAAGTGAAAGCCTGCGGTTCAATTTCTTTATCTTTGAAGGTATTGTTATACCATGTTTCAATTTCCGCTTTTAAGGCAGGATCGGAAATTTGGGCAATAAAAGTGTCACAGAAAGCCCGCACTTCTTTGGCTGTTTTATTATTGAGCAGTCCGGTGACCCGTTTGGTTAAATCCCCCATCATACTGTTGGCTACCGGGAAAGCAGAGGTAAAGATGACTCCGGTGTCATCAATCATTTCCGCCGGCAGACCCCAACGATCCGGTAAATAACCGCCCGTAGAGGTAGGTTTATAGTATAGCACCAGTGGAATTCCGGCATCTTTCAAAGCCAGCATTCCCGCCGCAATGGCCAGTTGGAAACTGCGGTCCATAGAACGCACCCATTTAGCAGGAAGACCAAATTCTTTTTCCAAATCAAATGCACCGCTTTTGGCATACAGTTTAATAGCTTGACTGGCAGATGTCAAACGTTCAAAACGATGGTTACCGTCCTGGGATTTGACAACAAATTCAACGTGTTTATCAATTTGCTTTTGTTGAATATCCGAAGATACGGGCTCAATCATGTTGCGACCGGATAAAATTTCGTCTAATACGCCATCGCGGAAAACCCGATCCCAACTGCCCGGTCCGCCTGCGGCTATACCGCTGATTACGACATTTTTATGCATATTCTCACAAACTCCTTGCGTAGAAACCGGCGCCTCGGCGGGAGCGGCAGCTGCAGGTGTTTCTTGACCAGCTACTACGGCAGAGGCATCTACCCATTTGACAAAAGCCGGGTTGTAGGTTGAATTATTACCGGCGATATTGGTGCCCTTCCAGTCAATAAAGATACCGGAAGAAGTTAAATTAGCAAACAAATCGTTAAACTCTACGATTCCGCCTTTTTTGGGATGATTAGAAGCCAAGACTTTAATATCTTTCTTATCGGACAATGTGTTGGCCGCTAAGGCAGAGAGCACCCGTTTCGGGCCACATTCGACAAATAAACGAACGCCGGATTCATAGGTAGTTTTGAGTTGTTTAATCCATTCCACGGAATGCGCAATTTGCGTTACCATTAAATCTTTAATCTTTTCCGGATCGTTAGGATAAAACTCAGCCGTCACGTTCGTGGTAATCGGCATTTTCGGAGAATGGAATGTTAAAGTATCTAAGAAAGCACGGTATTGCGGCATAGCCGGTTTGATAATATCGGAGTGGAAGGCATGGGACACTGGAATTTGTACCGCTTGAATGCCCATATCGGTAAACATTTTAATGGCATCGTCGATAGATTTGCTGGCACCGGCAATGACTGTTTGGGTCGGGCAATTTTTATTGGCTACAGCCACATAACCGCTGACCCGTTTAAGTTCCGGCTCTACTACTTCTGTCGGAGCAGCGACAGAAGCCATTTTTCCGTTATCTTCTACTTTAATTTCAGACATTACTTTACCGCGCGTACAAACCGCTTTCAAACCGTTTTCAAAATCAAAAATACCGGCAGCTACCGCGGCGGCATATTCCCCTAAACTATGTCCCATGACTACGTCTGGTTTTAAGCCAAATTCGGACAATAGACGCATCATGGCGATATCTGCTGTCAACATAGCCGGCTGGGTCATTTCTGTTTTCTTAATAGCCGCTTCCCGCTCCACAATTTGCTCTTTGGTTTCACCGGGTTTGCTCCACAACGTTTCGGTCAAGGTTTCCCCAATCATATTCATGAGGTAGTGGTCGGCTTCCATAAAGGTATCCATGACCACTTTGTACTTAGAGGCCAAATCTTTCATCATGTCTACATACTGAGAGCCCTGTCCCGGGAACATGAAACAAACTTTCGGCTTAATGGTAGACGGAGTAAACGGATAAATACCTTTCATTTTAAGGTACAAAGATTCTTGGGCCCACACGTCTTGCCCGCTGGCGATTTTGATAAAATACTCAATCTTTTCTTTCAATTTTTCCGGCGTTTCCACATTAATAGCTAACGCAAATTGCTGCGGTTTTTGAATATGATTTTGATAAGCTATTTTAGGCAAATAGGTCGGATCGTATTGAATAGCTAATACGGCTTTGCCTAACTCACTAAACAACTCTTGTTTGGTCGGCGCGGAAAAAACCAACATATCACCTTGAATTTTTTCTCCGGGAACCAATAAATTGTAAGACGTATTATTCATATTTGTTTGCTCCTGTACAGGGGTAGAAATGGGAGTATTATTTTCTTTCACTTCTTTATTTTTTGCAAGTAAATCATCATTCATTTCTTCCATGGCCACGTGGAAGTTCGTCCCGCCAAAGCCAAAGGCAGACACATTGGCGCGGCGCACTTTGTCGCTGTTCCAAGGTTCGGCTTTGGTAATAACACGGAAAGGACTGGTGGCCCAATCTACCGTCGGGTTGGGCGTTTCAAAATTTACAGACGGCGGCAATACTTTGTGATATAAAGCCAGCGAGGTTTTAATTAAAGAGGCAATACCCGCTGCCGCTTTGGCATGGCCGATTTGGCTTTTGACACTGCCCAAACCAATGGTACCGGGTTTGGCATACGGGGCAAAAATATCATACAAGGCATTGAGTTCCACCGCATCGCCCACACGGGTACTGGTACCATGTGCTTCGATTAAACCTACCGCACCCGGGTCATATTCCACTTGTTCAAAAGTCTTTTCAACGGCAATTTTTTGCCCTTTGGGATTGGGGGCGGTAATGCCTTTTCCTTTTCCGTCGGAAGAAGCACCGATTGCGCGGATAACCGCATACACTCTGT
This sequence comes from Elusimicrobiaceae bacterium, assembly GCA_017528825.1. NCBI lineage: Bacteria > Pseudomonadati > Elusimicrobiota > Elusimicrobia > Elusimicrobiales > Elusimicrobiaceae > Elusimicrobiaceae bacterium. Next base: position 23,496 of record JAFXOI010000009.1, read on the forward strand.
CCCCATCTTTCACCGCATCAGACAGGCGTTTTAAGATAACGGTACCGGCCCCTTCTGCCATGACAAAGCCGTCTGCTTTGGCATCAAACGGACAAGAACCGTTTTCCGACAAGGCGCCGATTTTGCAAAATTTAATATAGGAGGCAGGGGCCATCATCTGATCTACACCGCCTACAATAGCCATATCAAAATTACCTTCGCGCAGGCCATTGACTGCTTGGTCCACGGCGGCCAGTGAAGTGGCACACGCCGCATCCACCGTAAAGTTGGTACCGTGCAAATCAAACACATTGGCGATACGTCCGGCGATTACGTTGGCCAGTTCACCGGGCATAGAGTCCTCGGTAACCGGCATGAAATTTTCACGCACGCCCGCTTCCATTTCATCAATGAGTTTTTGACCGGCTTCGGGAGATAATGATTGATAGGTAGGGGTGTGTTTCAAAATTTCATAGTATACCGGACGGTTCAAACGTAAATTAGATTTATCGTTTTTCATACCGCCCATAGAGTTTCCCACGATAACGGCACAGCGATTGCGGTCAAACTCTTTTTTATCGTATCCGCTGTCTTCTAAGGCCATGCGGGTCGTTTCAATAGCCAAGTGTTGGATCGGGTCCATTTGCTTGGCAATTTGCGGCGGAATACGATATTTAATGGAATCAAATTTGAAGGTTTGCGGAATAAAACCGCCAATTTTAGAATAAAGTTTATCCTCGGCTTTATGGTCGGGACTGTAGTATAAGTTGTAGTCCCAATAGGATTTAGGAACTTCGGTGATACAATATTTACCAGACTCTATGTTTTGCCAGAACTCATCTTTGGTGAGTGCCCCCGGCATAATGGCGCCAATCCCAATAATGGCAATAGGCTCTTTGGTTTTATGTGTCATATCATCTCCCGAGTTTTTGGTAAAAACTCTCATAGGTATATTATATGAAATTTGACGAGGCCAAAACCAAAAAGCAAGCCTTTTTGTCAGATTAGACTTGACAAAATCTAATTAGTATTATTAGGTTTTTGGGATTTTTGAGAACAAAATGTGATTTTAACTGGGTAAAAATGCAAAAATAAAGGCTTTTTTCCCGTCATACGGCGCCTAAAAACCACAAATTAAACCGCCATTTTATTGTTTGATGCCAAAAACAGCAAAAAAACCCTCGTTTTTTTACAAACAAGGGCTTTTGCAAAAATGAACTTCAAATTTTATTTCAAGTACTGCGGGTCACAAGTAATACCGCGGTCTGCACATTTAGGAGCGTTTCCACAATAGGCACCGCAACAGCAAGATGTCTCGTCATATCCGCCGCGTGGACAGTCATTCTGTTGATGATTGCCATAACAAATACTGCCGTTTTTAAAAGGAGCGGCCCAACAACTTCCTCCTGAATTTCCAACGCAAACGCCTCCATCATACGTATTACCCCATCCGCAATATGTATAAATATCTGTTTCACAAATAATTGTTCCGGCAACATTATTTGATGCAGCACAACTTCCATAAGAAGCATTTCCTCCTGTTGCTATACAGAGTCCCCCTTTTTCAATTGTTAGATTCCTACAATCAGCGCCAGTTCCTTCACACACGCCTTCATTTTTAATCGTTACGCCAGAATTTCCCCTATATCCACATTTGTCTTCCCCCGAAATAACTGGCATACCGAGAGCTCCACAACGCTCTTCCGTTGTGTTATAACATTTTGTTTTGCTACTGCTCCAACTTCCGGTTGCCGCTCCACAGGTGGCTTTATCTACCGATTGGTCTAACAAATATCTCGTATATCCATCATCGGTATTTTTTAAGTATTGTCCTAGTAATAATTTCCCACAAAGTCTTTCTGCGCGCT
>JAFXOI010000010.1 GCA_017528825.1 Elusimicrobiaceae bacterium
CACCATGGCTAATTTAGACGTAACAATGGAAAACAATGATTTAACATTTAATTTAATTACTCCTAATAATACATCTGACCCCAATGTAATCAGAGTAACGAATAGCAAACTGCCCAATGTACGCCTAGCCAGTTACTTAGATGATAATCCGAAATTTGCCGGACAATTACATTGTGAGGCACTTACCGGAGATGAGAGAGCAAACCGGCTATGCGGTGGTTTGTTACAAGGGCAAGAGTTAACGTCAGCTAACGGATATACAGGTTATCTTTTAGACCAGGAAATTGATCAAACCACTTGTGGCTTTGCCAGTAAATCGTGGAGTACCAGCAAGACAAAGTGTTACAAAGATACCGCTTCTCGTTGCCAAGCCCTTGGTGTGGATGTCATATCAGGGCAAGCAGATCAGTGCGGCTATACCGATACAAAGAGCCAGACACTTAGTGAGGAAATAGCCTGTGTGGCAACGAAAAATTTCGGGTGTGATTATAGTATCATAGAGGCAGGCGGGATTTGCCAAACAACACGTGATGCTGCCCAACAATATCAATGTCAAGGCTCTACTATTAAACAAGGCGGAAAATGTGTAGGGGAGGTAGCTGCTGCTTGTCACCAATCTACTATAGAAAATGGAGGAATTTGTGAAGTTCCCCAAGGTGGTGCGGGTTGTAAGGAATTAAAAGCTATTCAAGCAGGCGGTGTTTGTGTTAGTTATGCAAATGTTGATTCCGCTGCCTGTAATAGTGCCCAGCAGGTATCTGGTGCCATTATTTGTAATGCTACAGGAAAGTATTGTGGATCTAATAGTACTTTTAACGGAGGAGTTTGTGTAACCAATGCGGATAGCTCAGCTTGTTGGAAAAGTACCCTTACAAACGGTTCTGTTTGTTATGCAAATATTGAGGGAAGCCGATGTGACACTTCGAAGACTGGTCATGTTTCTTATAATGATACTTCTTGTTGTTGCGGCGATTATTGTGGCAATGCACCAACTTGTTCTGCCGAACGCTGTTCCTCTGTCAGAGCACAATACGCACAGTATTTTGAATAAAAAGTGCTGCAATAAACATCATTCCAGTGTAACTGGGACAGTGCTTCCAATAATAAAAAACAGCCCGCTTTTCAGCGGGCTGTTTTGCATAAAGTTGGCAAGACCGAAACCTTATTTCTGACCGGTGCGGTCCTTGCGGTCCGTGTAGTGCGTGTGTAAGAGTTGGTGTGCGCGTTTGCCACCTACTTTATCAAACACTTTGCCATACAGAGCCATTACACCGCTGTTGTCTTGCGACTTATAGGCCAGTTCGGTGTCTTCTTGATACAAGCCTTCGGCGCGGCGTTTGCGCGGGGCCCAACCGTCAAATTGCGGTTGACCGGCTCCGGCCACACAGCCGCCTTGGCAAGACATCACTTCAATAAAGTCATATTTATTCTTGCCGGCTTTAATATCGTCTAATAGTTTGCGTGCATTTTTAAGCCCGCTGACTACGGCGACACGGATTTGCTTATCGCCGATAGTAAGGGTTTGTTCCTTAAAAGTGCTGCTTTCGCGCAAATTAGTAAATTTGACGCTGTGGGCGTGTTCGGGGTCGAGTTCCGCTACCGCAAAGCGCAGCGCCGCTTCCATTACACCGCCGGAAGCACCGAAAATTACCCCGGCGCCTGTCTTGGTACCGAACGGCATATCAAACCATTCGTTTTCCAAGTTGGCAAAGTCAATGCCGGCTTCTTTAATCATGCGGGCCAACCCTACGGTCGTGACCACATAATCGGTATCCGGGTTGCCGTTGACGGAGAATTCTTCGCGGGTGGCTTCGTATTTTTTAGCCGAGCAAGGCATAATGGCCACGACAACTAAGTCTTCGCGTTTGCCGCCGCGTTCTTCAAAATCGGCCTTGATGACGGGGCCCATCATTTGCATCGGAGAGCGTGCCGTAGATAAATTGGGCAAGAATTCCGGGGCATATTTTTCTACATAATTGACCCACGCCGGGCAGCAGCTGGTCAGCTGCGGCAAGTTGACGCCTTTGGTGAAGCGGCCCAAAAATTCGGTGGCTTCTTCCACGATGGTCAAATCGGCCGAGAAAGCGGTATCATAGACGTAATCAAAACCGAGCATGCGCAAGGCAGCGGCAATTTTTCCGTCCACGTTTTTACCTTGCGGCAAGCCGAAAATTTCGCCTAAACCCACACGTACCGCCGGAGCAATGTGTACGGCTACTTTTTTCTTGGGGTCATTGATGGCTTTAAATACCTTTTCAATTTCGTTAGAATTGGGCATCAAAGCACCGGTCGGGCAGACGCGGGCACATTGACCGCAGGATACACATTCTTTGCTTTCTCCTAATTCTTTATTAAAGGCGGTGGCAATTTTGGAGCGGAAACCGCGGAATGCAAAATCAATGGCGCCAATGCCTTGTACTTCGTTGCAGATGCGTACGCAGTTACCGCACAAAATACATTTGCTATGGTCGCGCACGAGAGCCGGGGAAGTAGCATCTTTGTGGCTGTCAATCTTTTTGGATTTGAAGCGGATTTCCGTCACGTCCATATCTTTGGCGAGTTTCTGCAATTTGCAGTTGCCGGATTTGGAGCAGAGCGTGCAGTTGTGATTACCGGAAGACAATAACAATTCCAGGTTAATGCGGCGTAAGCGGCGGATTTCGTCGCTGTTAACGCGCACTTTCATACCGTCGCGCGGAGCTACGGTACAAGAGGCCACAATGCCCATCCCTTCCACTTCTACTAAGCACAGGCGGCACGCGCCATATACGGCCAGTTCCGGGTGATAGCAGAAGGTAACGATATTAAAATTGGCCTTGCGGATTAATTCTAATAAATTACGTTCCCCTTCTATAGGTACTTGTTTTCCTTCAATGGTAACAAATTCTTTCTTTTCCATATATTAACTCCTATGCACCCACATTGACTGCGCCAAATTTGCAGGTGGCTTTACAGCTACCGCATTTAATACATTTCTGCGGGTCAATTTGATGGGGTTTGCCCGGTGTGCCGCTAATGGCTTGTACGGGGCAAGCGCGTTTACACATACCGCAACCTTTACATTTGGTCGCGTCGATTTCATAGCGTGCCAAGGCCTTACATACACCGGCCGGGCAGCGTTTTTCTACGACGTGAGCAATGTACTCATCCTTAAAGTATTTTAAGGTAGAAAGTACCGGGTTGGGAGCGGTTTTACCCAAGGCGCACAAGGAAGCTTTTTGAATGGCTTTGGCCAAATCTTCCAAGTTTTCCAAGGTTTTTAACGTACCGCGTCCTTCCACGATGTCGGTGAGCATGGAGAGCATCTGTTCCGTACCTTCGCGGCAAGGAACACATTTCCCGCAAGATTCGCGTTTGGTAAATTCCAAGAAGAAGCGGGCCACATTAACCATACAAGTATGTTTATTCATGACCACCAAACCACCGGAACCGACCATGGCACCGGCCGCTTTTAAGGAGTCATAATCGAGCGGTAAGTCCAAATGTTCTTCGGTTAAACAACCGCCGGAAGGACCGCCGATTTGGGCCGCTTTGAAAGCGTCTACATTGACTTTACCGTTATCTTCGGTAGTACCGCCGGCCACGTCGTTAATGACTTGACGTAAGGTGGTGCCCATCGGCACTTCTACTAGACCGGTATTGGCAATATGTCCGGTGACGGCAAAGGTTTTGGTACCCGGGCTGGAAAGTGTACCGATTTTCTTAAATTCTTTGGCACCCATTTCAAACACTTTGGCAACGGTGGCCAAGGTTTCTACGTTATTAATAACGGTCGGTTTACCAAATAAACCGCTGTGGGCCGGGAAGGGCGGTTTGACACGCGGCATACCGCGTTTACCTTCTACAGAAGCAATCAGCGCGGTTTCTTCACCGCACACGAAAGCGCCTGCGCCTTCCATGACGTGAATTTTGAAATTAAGTCCGCTGCCGAAAATGTTTTCGCCCAAAAGGCCTTTTTCTTCGGCTTGTTCAATGGCTTTGCGGATACGTTTAATCGCTAACGGATATTCCATACGTACATAGACGTACCCTTCATCAGCGCCGATAGCGCGTGCGGCAATCATCATACCTTCTAATACTGCGTTGGGGTTGCCTTCCATAACGGAGCGATCCATAAAAGCACCGGGGTCGCCTTCGTCAGCATTACAAATGACATATTTTTTGCCTTCGGGTTCAATGCGGGCAAATTCCCATTTCTTGCCCGTCGGGAAACCCGCACCGCCGCGGCCGCGCAGACCCGATTCAGTCATTTCTTTGCAGACTTGTTCCGGGGTCATTTCCAAATAGACGCGTTTGGCTTGTGCATAACCACCATGGGCGATATATTCATTAATGTCTTCGGGATTAATGCGTCCGCAATCATGTAACAAGATACGTTCTTGTTTGGCGTAGAACGGAATTTCGGCAACCGTTTTGGAAGTGGTGCCGGTAGCCGGATTGTGATAGAGCAAACGGTCAATTACTTCGTCTTTGAGCAAGGTTTTCTCGACAATTTCCGCCACATCTTCCGGTTTTACTTTGGTATAAAAAGTTTCTCCCACACTTACCAAGGGACCCATGGCACAAAATCCGCGGCAACCGCTTAAACTTAAATAATTTTCACGGCAACCTTTGGTAATTTGTAAGCAAAATTCAATGTTGCGTTTTTTCATTTCGGCTTGGAAAGCTTCATATACTTTCAAAGAGCCGCCGGCAATACAACCGGTACCGCCGCAGATTACGACACGTTTGGTAATATTTTTGTAAGCGGTGTTATAATCTTTGGCAATTTTTTCAATATCACTTGTCGGCATGAGCGGCCTCCTGTTTTCTGATTTCAGCAATAATTTCGGCAGCCTTGGCGGGCGTGACTTGGCCGTGGACGGTTTCGTCCATTACCATCACAGGGGCCAGTCCGCAAGCGCCTAAACAAGATACACATTCAAGGGTGAACAAACCGTCTTCGGTGGTGTCTTGCCCGTCTTTGAGGTTGAGGGCTTGGCGTACCATACCGATAATATTATCGGAGCCTTTTACATGGCAAGCGGTACCGTTACAGACACGCACAATGTGTTTGCCTTTGGGCGTAATAGCAAAGTGGGCAAAAAATGTCGCCACGCCAAACACGCGGGCGGGCGAAATTTCCAGTTCGTTTGCGATATAACGCATGATATCTTCGGGAAGATACGAATAATGATCTTGCACTTGTTGCAAGATGGGAATAAGCTTTGCGCTGTCGTAGCCGTTATCTTTCAAGATTTTAGCGGCCGGAGCGAAACGGTCAGTCATGATTTCTCCTTATTATAGGTAACTTGCAAATAAGAATGGGATAAGTAGTTTATCCCTCCTCTTGTATTATAACAAAAAAATAGACGGGTATGAAAGAGCGGATAACTGAAATTCTTGCTTATAGTGGCTAAGCATACACAAAAAAAAACCGCCCCGGTAAGGGGCGGTTTTGAAAACCTATCAGTGATTAGAAACCACTGTTTTTACCGCTAGAGATAGCGTTGCAGGTCTTGGTGGCATCATCAGTGCCTTTGTCATTCTTGGCGCAAGAGCGAGTATAGGTGCCGTCAGCTCCAGTAGTACCCGTGATTGTGTAACCTAAATTACCGGTAGCTGCTGTACCAGCACTCGTATAGCGTTGAGCAGTAATAACGTAATTAGTGCCAGAAGTGGCTCCACTGATTAAAAAGTTCTTGGTTTTGAAGGATTTTTTGTCAGATTCCAAGGCGGCAGGAGCTTGGATATCCAATTCTTCAAAAGTAGCCGGCCAAGAACCAGTTTGCAAACGAGCACGTTCGGCAGACAAGCGCAAGGTGCCAATCAACGTCAACGCTTCAGTAGCGCGGGCCTTTTCCACTGCCGTAGTATATTGCGGCAATGCAATGGCGGACAAAATGCCGATAATGAGTACCACTACCAGCAATTCAATCAAGGTGAAACCTTTCTTCATAGTAATCTCCTTTTACTTAAGTAAAGTAGTACATCTAGTACTCCTTAATATTATAACAAAGAAAAAGGAAAATGCAACAGCTTTTTTACAGTTTCAAGTGCCTATGATAAGAAAAAATTTCCATAAAAATACCCCGTCTGTTCGAAGAGACGGGGTAAAATAAAAAGTACCACTTATTTTTCATCTAAAGCACAAGGAACTTTAGGGCTTTTGGCTACTAAGTCCTTAATCGGCTGGATAACTTGTGCCTGCTGTTTGAGTGTGCACGGGCCACCGATACAGCCGCCCTTGCAGTTCATTACTTCAAGCAGTTGGAAATCCCCCGCTCCTTTGGCATAAGCGTTTAAGAGAGGAATTATCTTTTTATCCAGTCCATTAATGGCCATTTTCTTAAAAGCTTTTTTGCCGGCGATGGCATTTTCCACCGCTTGTGCCACGCCGCCGGTTACACCGTAATAGCGCGCTTCGCCGGAAATAGACGGGTCCAACTCTGCTTCTTCGCACTCGGCCGGAACAATGCCTTTTGCATCAAACATCGCGCCTAATTCTTCATAAGTCATGACATAGTCAATGTTGGGATCTTCCATGCCTTCGGCACGTTTAGATACGCAGGGACCGACAAATACCGTTACACTGCCTTTTTTCTTCTCAATATCAGCCGTATAGGATGCCGGGGTTTTGGTATGAGAGACAAATTCTTTCAAAGCCGGCAAGTGTTTTTTAACTGCTTGTACCCACGCGGCACAACAAGAAGTGGTCATAAAACGTGCACCGTTTTCCAGGCGTTCTACCAATTCGCGCGCTTCGTTGGCGGTGGTGATATCGGCACCCAATGCCACTTCGGTTACTTTTGGAAATCCTGCTTTTTTAATCGCAGTAATCAGTTGAGGTAATGTGCAGTCAAATTGTCCAACGATAGAAGGAGCAATCATCGCGCAAACCGGAGCACCCTTTTTGATTTGAGAGAGAATATCAATCAGTTGGCTGCGCTCCATAATGGCACCAAACGGGCAGGCTTCCATACAATGCCCACAGGAAATACATTTGTCAAAATCAATTTGCGCCAGGCCATTTTCCCCTTTATGAATGGCATTGACGGGGCATGCTTGCTCACAGGGTACGGGAATAAAGGTAATGGCATTATACGGGCAGGCCGCTTTGCACATACCACAGTTTTTACATTTGTCCGGATTGATAAAAGAGCGGCCATCCATAAAGGTAATAGCACCAAATTTGCAGGATTGTTGACACGGGCGCGCCAAACAACCTTGGCAGGCCTCCGTGACGATATGACGGGCCTTATGGCAACCGCGGCAGGCAATATCCATAACGGTCAACGTTTGCGGCGGTACTTGCGTACGTTGCAAAGCCTTTTGGGCGTAATCATTCAGCGAGGTGGCTTCATCATCCTCTTCCACGCTCATTCCCAAAGCGGCTAATGTGCGTGAGCGGAATACCGCGCGTTCTTTATAAATACAACAACGCACAGATGATTTGGCATCTTGCGGAATAACTTCGTAAGGGATGCGATAAGCATCACTTTCCAAGGTGTTTTTATCAAAGGCCTCAACAATTTTGCGCAAGGCCATGCGTCGAAAATAAATAGCTTTATTGTCTAAGTTCATACCCTTATTCTAGCATATTCTAAATAAAAAATAGCAATCACTTATCACTTATAAAGGAAATGTGTGACAAATAAAATGAAATCTTACGAAAGATTGCCGAAAAACATATAATAATTAATATGGAAAAAACAGAAAAACAAACAGAAGCCAAAACTTCTTTGAAACAAGAACTGAAGATTATTTTTTCTTCCTCCCGTGCTTTTTGGTTGGTAAATTTAGTCAACTTTGGAGACGGGATTGCCTATTTTGGTATTTTAACTTTGCTGACGCTTTTTTTGGGTGGTAGTGTGGGCATGAGCGATGCTATGACGGGCATGAGTGTGTCCACCTTCACCGGATTAGTGACCCTGTTTATGTTCGGCGGCGGATTTGTATCGGATAAATACGGGGTACGCCGTGCACTAGGCATTGCGTTAACATTTTTATTGGTGGGGCGGGTATTGCTTGGATTTTCTGCGGTACCGTCCGGTATGGGGATGCCTCAGGTAGGCTATGTCATGTCTTGGGCATCGCTGGTGATTATGGCGATGGGATCCGGCATTTTACAACCTGCCTTATATGCCGGTGCTAAGGAGTACACCAATCCTAAAGTTTCTGCTATTGCCTTTAGTTTTATTTATGCCATTATGAACTTGGGTATTGTGTGTGAAAATTTTATTTCCCCCTTCATCCGTACGGATGAAAAATTTATTGGTAATATACACGGCTTAGGTTGGGGCATTATGGGTGTGTTTTTAACCTGTACCGCTATCACCGGTGTGTTACTGTTGCTCCATTTAACTTTATTTACCAAGAAGGTGGAAAAAGAGTGCCGCGTAGCAGTGGTCGACGAAGAATCCAATCAAAAGAAAACATGGAAACAGCGTTTGAAAGAAATGCCGTTTCGGGATGCGCGCCTGATGTGGTTCGTGTTTATTTTGTTGCCGGTACAAACGCTTTTTGCGCATCAATTTTTAACGATACCGGATTATGTGTTCCGCGTTTTTCCCGATACGGTAGCTGCAAAATTTGAGTGGATTAACGGAATTAATCCTTTCATTATCGTAATCTTTGTGCCGTTGATTGCCATGTTCACGCGCAAAGTAAGTGTGTTCACCATGTTGCTCATCGGTACCAGCATTTCTGCCGCAACCACTTTCTTATTAATTGGTTCGCACACCACGCTGGCCATGTTGATTGCTTATGTGATTATCTGGTCTTTGGGGGAAGCGGCTTGGTCTTCGCGCTTATACGAATATGTAGCCGATTTGGCTCCGGCCGGACAAGTGGGCGCGTATATGGGGCTGGCTAATTTGCCGTGGTTTATGGCTAAGTTCACCACCGGTTTATATTCCGGTACCATGCTGGCTCATTTTATCCCAAAAACCGGCCCGCAAAATGCCGGTACCATGTGGCTGATTTACGGATGTATTGCGTGTATTACTCCCGTGGGGTTGTTACTGACTAAGAAATGGCTTGAAAACCGCCCCAAGGTTTCTTAAGAAATGCAAGTCGTTTTTGTAAGTTAGTCTCTTTTTTTGTAAAATATATAGGCAATGCCCCCATAGCTCAATGGATAGAGCACCTGCCTTCTAAGCAGGGGATTACAGTTCGATTCTGTATGGGGGTATTTTTATTGTTCTGTGTTTCTGCCTCATACAAATGCTACAATAAGAATAGTTCAATGCGTTGGGAGTATTATGGCCAAAAATCTCTCTTTTTCCTATTCCAAAATGGGCATGTATAAAGAATGCCCGCAGAAATACAAATTCCGTTACGTGCATATGCTGCCCGAACAGCCTAAGTATTATTTTGCTTTTGGGTCTGCCTTGCATGAAGTAATGGAGTATATTTATGATCCCAAACATGCCACTTTCCCCTCTCAAGCACAAGCATTAGCATTTTTCAAAAAACATTGGGATAGTACTTCTTTTGACCAAAAGGGGTATGCTTCCATGGAAAAAGAAGCGTTGGGATTTGAAGAGGGTTGCCGTATTTTGCGGGCTTATTATGATAAACACGCCGCCACGTTTCAACACCCTCTATCTGTGGAAATGAAAAGCACCTTAGAAATGGACGGTTTGAATTTAATCAGTATTTTGGACCGTATTGATTATCTGGGTGACGGAAAAATTAAAATTTTGGATTATAAAACCGGTAAAACTGTTCAGCGGGAGCCGGATCAACTCATGATGTACCAAAAGGTGGCCGAGAGTAGCCCGATGGTGCTGCAACTGGTGCAGACATTAGAACCCTCCGTAAAACAAGTGCGGGTGGAACAGATGAGTTTTTATCACTTGCCCACTTTGCAAGAAATGACCTTCGAGCGCAGTGATGATAAATCTCTTTACGAATTTTGGCAACGGGTACTGGGCGTGGCGGATTCTATTCGGGAGGGCAAGTTTGCGCCTGCTCCGGATGAGAACAAATGTCGTTGGTGCGATTATCGTAACATTTGCCCAGTATTTACCGGAAAAGAATATGATGGAGCCGCGGGTTTAAGTGCGAAAATTTTCCCCCCTTCTACTGCTCCGCAAGCAGCCCCTAAAACGGATGAGGAAGTATTAACGGAAAAAGTAGATCGTTTGGGGAATCTTTTTCAGGAAGAAAAAAAGTTACGCGCCGATGTAATTGCACTCATGGAAAAATTACAATTTCAACAGCATTTTACCACGCATTTTCATGCGGAACTTGCGCGACAAAAACAGTTGGTCTTTGCAGATAAAGCAAAAACGATAGAGCTGTTGCGCCGCTTGCATTTGTTGGGCAAAACCTTAGTGCCTACCCAAAGTACCATTGCGGCTTTGTTGACGGACCCAACGCTATCTGATGAAATGAAAAATGAGTTGCGTGCTTTGGCCACTGAGCAGGAAAATAAAGAACTTCACATTACCGAGGCAGACTAATATGTGGATTAAAAAACCTAAAAGAACTGATTTTCGCTTAAAACTTTCGATAATCTTTATCTTGTTGGCGATGATACTATTCTCGGCGTTTCGTTTGATTTTATATGTTTTGTATCATTCCACTTTCTCTTCCTTGACAACGTCCGCTATTTGGAGTGCCTTTTTGAATGGGATGCGCTTTGACTTAAGCATGGTGGCCTTGTTTATGGGACCGGTTATTTTGCTGTTGAATTTGCCGGTCAATTCGGTGCGTTATGTGAAGTACTGCGTGTTGTTTCTAATCACAGAGCTTATTGTAATGAGCGGTTTCTTAATCGCAGATTTAATTTATTTTCCATACGTAAAACGACATATTGCAGAAGAGATTTTGCAAGTTTCTGCCGACTGGGGATTTGTAATACACTTTGCTTTGACAAAAGCGCTGTTACCTTTGCTCATTTTGTTTGTTTTGTTTATTTTAGCCGGTATTTGGGTGCATAAAGTTTTTAAATATCGTTATATTTTTGATCCGTATTATGCAAAAGGAGAATTGCTCAAATTAGGAGCATGCATTCTCTTTATTTTGTTGGGCATTCGAGGCCATTTGGGCACCGGCAAACCAATCGGCATTGCAGATGTTTACCAATATGCTCCTTCCCCTGCGGCGGCGGCACTTACGTTAAATGGCGTTTTTACCGCTTATCAAGTCGGACGAAAGGGAAGCGTAGATATTCAGAATGATTTTCCGGTAGAAAAAGCATTTTCCATTGCACAACAACAATTTATCGGAGCTAATGAAAAAGTAGAAGATCCGACGTACCCGTTGATGCGCCGTCCAGTAAAACCTTCTAAAGCCCAAGACATTAATATCTTTATCGTATTGTTAGAAGGATGGCATCCCTATTATGTGGATTCTCTATCGGGAAATCATTTTGGGGTAACGCCCGTATTTGATGAAATTGTAAAGAACGGTGTGAATTTTACCAATGCCTATGCGGTAGGGTTGCGCAGTATTTTTGGTTTTGCCGGTGTTTTGGCCAGTGTGCCTTTGGTGCCGGGACTACCGATGTTTGGCTATGGGTTAGAATTATCTAGTTTTTTCCGTTTCCCCGGTGTTTTGGCTGAGAAAGGATGGTATCCGTTCTTTGCCCAAACTTCACACCGAGATTCATACCGATTGTGTTCTTTGGCTTCTTATTTAGGAGTGCAAGGTAGTTACGGTTGGGAAGATATGAAAGAGCTCCTGCCTTATATCGATCGCGCTCCGTTTGGCTATGACTACGATGGATTGATGTTCGGGGCGGACCAAGTCAAGACACATTTGCCTAAGCAAGTGATGGGGATGGTATTTACGGGCATTACACATTCTCCGTTTGCTCGCACGTTACCGCAATTTGATAAATATAAGGGCAAAACATGGGACGATCAATTTAAGAATACGCTCTATTTTGCAGATTGGTCCATCGGTGAATTGTTAAAAAGAGCCCAAGAAGAAGGATGGTTTGATAATACGATTTTCGTGTTTGTCTCGGATCATACTTCCGGCGGACCGGATTCAGATTCCCTGTATAATAAATTCCGCATTCCATTGGTATTTTACGCTCCTAAAATATTCGAACCGCGTACCATCGATTATGTGGTTTCTCAATTAGATATTGTTCCCACTTTATATGATTTAGTCGGTTTAGACGTGCCTTATACGGCTTTTGGGCGCAATATGTTCGATAACACTCATGCGGATCAACGCGTGGCTTTAGTATCTGAAGGAGTAAATATCGGGTTGATTACAAAACAAGGAGCGTTACGCCACAGCCGTAAACAAATTTTATCAGTCGAAAAATTAGCTCCGGATTTTGATGAAAAACAAGCGGAAGAAACCTTGCTGGCTTTAGATAAAACAGCCTACACGCTACTTAAAAATAATACATGGTATAAAGATGAACAATAATATAATTATTACCTTAGATCAAGGAAGTTCTTCTTCCCGTGCTTTAGCTATAGACGGCACAGGCCGTGTGGTGGCGCAGGCAGCCCGTACCTTGCAAACTATTCGCCCTGCAGAGGGATTAGCGGAAATAGATGCGTCCTCTTTACTAGCGGATCAATTAGCTGTTTTACGTGAGGTATGTGCTCAAATTACTAATCGTCGCGTTGCGGCATTGTCCGTGGCTACCCAACGTTCCACTATCGTTTTTTGGGATCGTATAACCGGTCAGCCGTTAGGGCCTGCATTAAGTTGGCAAGACGGCCGGGCTGCTTCTTTGATGCCGCAAATTACCATTTCTCAGGAAATAGTGCACCAACTTACCGGTTTATATAAAACTCCTTTTTATTCAGCAGCTAAAATTACGTGGGCTTTGCAACATATTCCAGCTGTATCTGAGGCAGCTCAATCGGGGCGTTTGTGCATTGGGCCGGTGGCTTCGTATTTGATATGGCATTTGACGGGCGGTAAGGTGTTTGCGTGTGACCCGACTTTAGCTCAACGTATGTTGCTATTTAATATGAACACGCTTACGTGGGATGATCAGTTGCTGAGTGCTTTTTCCGTGCCGAAAAATTGCTTGCCCCAAATTAAAAAGACTGCTGATGATTATGGGGAATGGATTTATCAGGATACTTCTATTCCTATACGGGTTTGTGTCGGGGATCAACAAGCCGCTTTGGTTGCTTTGCAAGTCAAAAAGGGCGAAAGTTGTATCAATTATGGTACGGGAGCCTTTTTTATGCACAATACCGGCAGTAAATTGCATTTATTGGCGGGTTTATTAACTTCAGTAGCAGCTACTGAGTCTTCAATGGGCGCTTGTGAGTACTTGCTGGAAGGTCCTGTTAATGCGTGTGGTACTTTATTGGATTGGCTACAAAAAATTGGTTTTGATTTTTCCGTAAAAGAACTGGATGACTTATGCCAACAGGCAAAAGCGCCGATTGATTTTTTGCCGGCTTTGGGCGGATTGGGAGCACCTTATTGGAAATTTGATTCTTCCGTCGTAATGGCCGGTTTTTTCCCGCAAACTACACGCGCAGATGTGGCGGCCGGAGCCGTGCGTTCTTTGGCATATTTGTTGGCAGATATTGTATTTTATGTTGCTAAGTCCGGTGTAAAGAGTACGAACATTAAAGTGACCGGTGGGTTATCGCAAAATCTTTCCTTGCTTACCGCACAAGCGGATATTCTTCAAACCCCGCTTATCCCTTGCGCAGAAACGGAAGGGACGGCTCTGGGGGCCGCTATGCTGGCCGCTAAAGAGCTGACATGGGATATTTCTTCTTGGCAAACCAATCGTCTGTTGCCGGCCATTACACCTCGTATAGACGCAACGACCGCTCAAAAGTGCTATCAGCATTGGCAGGCATTTTTGCAGTGGAGTCTTCAACATCCTAAGGCTTAATAAAAAAACCCCGCTTTTCAGCGGGGCTCTTTATGTATGAAGAAATTACTGTGCCATTTGTTGATCTAACTCTTGCATCTTGGCGTTAACAGTTTCTTGTATTTGAGCTTCTTTTTTGGCCTTTGCTTCGTCGAGTTGTTTTTGTAAAGCAGCCAATTCTTCATCTTGTTGCGTCATTTCTTGTTCCACTTGTTGGCGGATCGCTTGACGTTGTTGTTCAAGTTGTTCTTTTTGTAGTTGCTTTACCACGGCTTCTTCTTCTTCCAACTGACGTTCTAAATTGCGAATTTCTTCTAATTTTTCGTCTGCTACAACTTGGGCTTGCTCACGCAATTTTGCTTGTTCTTCATTTGCCAAGGCTTGGGCGGCGGCGCGAGCTTTTAATTGTCCTTGTAAGACGGTGCTTTTCTTAACTTGTAGTACTTTCATTACCGGCGATTCCGGCATATACGCAGCGGCTAAGGTAAAGGCATCTTGGCCTGTTTTGTTGGAAGCGGATAAATCAACGTCTTGCTTTACCAGTAACAATGCCGCCTTTTCATTTTGATTTTTAATTGCATGCATAAGCGGAGTATTTCCCATCTCATCTTGAGCATTCAAATCCGCACCTTTATCGATGAACCATTGCACCGCATCTGAACCTTGAGCAGTGGCATACATTAAGGCAGTTTTTCCGTGTGCGTCGGCCGCATTGATATCAAAGTATTTCGGAGCCAAAAACTGCAGAGCGGGAATGTTTTGTGCTTGCGCGGCGGCCATAAATACAGTTTGACCGTTTTTATCGGTAGCCTGTAAATCTGCTCCCAAGCGAATCAACTGTTTCAGTAAACTAATTTGACCGTTCTCGGCGGCATAAAATACGGCGGTGCGTCCTTCCTTATCTTGCAGGTTTATGTTTGCTCCGTTATTTACTAAGAGTTGTGCTGCACGTTCCTGTCCGGCGGCTGCCGCAGAAGCTAAAGCAGAAAGGCCATTGGTCGGATTTTGGTAATCCGGATTTGCTTTGTATTTGAGCAATACCTTAATGTTATCCTCGGCGCCATTTTTGGCCGCGTAAATCAGCGGGGTATTACCGGTGTTATCGGGTAAATTAATAGCGCGATTATTTTGGCTGACCAAAGATTCCGTCAATTTTTTATCATTGGCTGGCATGGCGTGCAGGAGGGCAGTTTTTCCTAAATCATCTTTAGCTGTGGGGTCTGCACCGTTAGCAAGCAGGTATCCTACTACTTCTCGGTTGCCGGCCGCAGCGGCAGCAATCAATGGAGTCACACCATAGCTGGAGGGTGTATTAATGGAGGCTCCCCCTTCTTCAATCAGCTTTTTGATAATTTCCATATTCCCTTTTTCTGCGGCAATAGTGAGCGGCGTGATGCCCGCGTAGTTACGTTCGTTGACATCTACGTTGGCATAGATAAGCGTGCGGACACGGTCCGCATCATTGGTTTTAATAGCGCGCACCAACGAAGTATCATACACGTATTTAGTTTTAGCCAACTCGGGCTTTTCCCCTAAAATGTTGCCATGATAATCAGGAGAAGTGGTACCAAAAATCGTTCCGCGATAAATGTCTCCGGTATCATTTTGGCGATTGATATTTTTATTTTGTCCCAACACCGTTCCGCGGTAAATGTCTCCGGGAATGCTGGAGCGAGCAGCTTCTTCTTCTGCCGTGTGAGATTTTTTGGTTTCTTCGGCGGGTTCTAACCCTTTGATGTATACGGGTTTACCGTCTACATAAATAATGTCGGGTTCTTCCGCATGTACAAAAGGAACTAAGCACAAAGACAACAACAACGTCCAAGATAATTTATTCATAATTTCCTCCATTGCTTATATTATAGCAAGAGCAGATAAATTTTGACACGAAAATTTTCAAGATTTTTCCGATATTGCTATTTAATAGTATAAAAAGATTATATAAAAATAGTACAAAAAATTTTTATTTATGATTAGAAAATTTTTTGCATATTTTGCTTCTGGATTGTTATGATAAAAATATACAATTTCTCCCCCCAGAACCTTTCGATTTACCCCCCGATAGGTTCTGACAAAAGAGCAGGGTACATCCCCCTGCTCTTTTTATCTAATACTCCCCGCTATGTGCAAGATTCTATAAATACTATTTTAACCGTAATTTCCGCGTTTCTGTGCCGGGAATAGATACTATTATTTACATACTTTTTCTAGCCGTAGAAAAAGTATATAAAAAGACTCTCGGCTCTGAAGCAAAAAAGTATTGTTTTGGGGCTGTTTTGTAAACTCGCTGAACTCAAACATACAAAACAGACAACTCCCCAAAACAATACTTTTTTAAACGCTTCCAAAGCCGAATTAACCATATAAAAGCAACAGATTGTAATGAGATTCATGTTTCTTTTTCTTTAATGAAAAAGTTAAACTGGAAAGTGCTTGACACCGTTTTTTTTTTTAGTATAATTTTAAAAATCGTACAAAAGGAGAAAATAATGAAACAAGCATTTACACTCATAGAGTTACTAGTAGTTGTGTTAATTATAGGGATATTAAGTGCCGTTGCTTTGCCACAATATGAAAAAATAGTTGAACGAAGCAAGGCAACCCAAGCATTTGCTCTATTAAATCCTCTCATTCAGGCATATCAAGCAAGTTATTTAGAAAATGGCACCTATGTGGCTAGCTTAGATGAATTAGCCATTTCTCTTCCTTCTAGTTTTACGGGAGAAGATGCTAATCACTTATCTAATGGAGAGTGGGAAGTTGTTTTCAGCAACTCTTACGGAATACAAGTGTCCGTTAAAAGAAAAAGTGGAAAATATAAAGATGCGGTAAGTTTTTTATATGTATTTGCCAAGAGACCTGATCCCGTACCGGTTGGTCAATGGCTATGTTTTGAAAATATTGCTACATTTCCGGGAAAAGCGGATGATTATTGCAAAAAAATTTTAAATGGAACAAAAGATGCATCATCAGGTTCTAGTGATCGTGTGTATAGACTATAAAACACCCCTTCTGTATGTAGAAGGGGCGTTGTTATAAATCTACTGTTCCTGTTTACAGTGCAATTGCGCTGACCGGGCAGGTAGCGGCACAGGCACCGCATTCAATGCATTTGGAAGCATCGATATTGCGTTTTCCGTCTACTTCGGAAATTGCACCCACGGGGCAGGCAGATTCGCAAGCACCGCAATTTACACACACATCCGGATTTACTTTATAAGCCATAAATCATCTCCTTGCTACTAATTTTAGATACTTTATTATAGCAAATTGATCCTTCACAAAGTGGATGAAACGTTAAAAACAGGTTGCTTCTCGTCGCAAAATAACCCTTTTTCCCCCTCTTGCACCCTAAGTGTTAAGTGTAGTAAAATATAAAAGTAAGGAATAACTAACTTTTATGGAACCGATTACTTCATTAACTCTTTTTGATTTGCAACCCGATATTACCGCGGAAATTTTATCTATTAATGTTTCTCCCGCTCAGGCAGATAAACTGGCGGCGATGGGACTGGTTAAAGGCCAACAGGTCAGCCGCAAAAAGGGCAAACGCCCCTTGGTGGTGTGTGTCTGTGGAAGTGAAATTGCCATTGGACCGAAAATTGCCAAACAAATTATTGTTTCGACTAATACCCCCACTGTACTGGCGGACCGTAAATATACCTTCTTATTGGCGGGCAATCCCAATGTCGGAAAAAGTTTGCTCTTTTCTCGTTTGACGGGTATCGGTATTTTATCTTCTAACTTTCCGGGTACGACCGTTGGGTTGCATCATGGCAGTACCGTATTTAATGGTAAGTCGTATCATATCATTGATATTCCGGGTCTGTACCGTTTGGAAGAAAAATGGGTGATTGAAGGTAAAAAGCGGGATTTATTCAAAGAACTTTCCTATGATTTTATCGTTTGCGTGGCGGAAACAGCGCATTTAGAGCGCAATCTGTACTTCGTACTGGAACTTCTGCACCTGGGCAAACCGGTGATTTTACTGCTTAATAAATTTGATGAGGCTCAGCGCAAAGGTATTTTTATTGATGTGCGCATGCTGTCTAAAATGTTAGGCATTCCGGTGATTGCCACGGTGGCCACAACGGGAGAAGGGTTAAAGCGTCTGGAAGTTACCGTCGGCAAATTAGATTTGGCAAAGCCCTTTGTGTGGAAGGGTGTACAAGATTTGCAAGGCGGTTTAATTCCCATGGAAGAAACGCCGGAAAGTAAGTGGCATGCTATCGGACAAATCATTCGCCGCGTCCAAAAAATCAAACATAAACATGCTTCTTGGGTGGAACATTTGCAGGCATGGGCTACGCATCCGGTTAGCGGTTTATTTATAGCATTGGCGGTATTGGCGCTGTCTTTGGTCATTATTCGTTTTGTGGGCGAAACGTTTGTGAATTGGTTAGAGCCGCTTTACGAGGCATACTATCTTCCGTTTGTGGAGCGGATGCTCGCTTTTTGGCAGGGAAATCCGTTATATTTGTTTTTGGTGGGTGACGGCGGAACCCAATACTTCGGAGTGCTGACAGACGGTCTGAAAATCGCCTTGGTAGATGTGATGCCTTATGTACTCGCATTTTATGCACTGCTTGGTTTTTGGGGAGAACTGGGATACCTGCCCCGTTTAGCGGTTCTGTTAGACGGTTTGTTACACCGGATTGGCTTGCACGGTTATGGTGCGATCCCTATCATGCTGGGCTTAGGTTGTAAGGTGCCGGCCGTTATGGGGGTGCGTGTGTTGGAAACGCGACGTGAACGTGTGATTGCGCTGGCGTTACTGCTTGTAGTGGCGCCTTGTATTTCACAAACGGCGATGATTTTGTCCATTTTATCTCCGTACGGATGGAAATATGTGTTGTGCGTGTTTGGCACTTTGCTGATTAACGGCATTGCGGCGGGCACGCTGTTAAACCGTCTGTTGCCGGGCGATACGCCGGAAATGTTTATGGAGATTCCATTGTGGAGTTTGCCGCAATGGCGTTCTTTAGGGCGCAAAATTTGGTTGCGCATGAAGGAGTATTTGGCGGATGCCTTGCCGTTGATTTTAGCAGGTGTATTGTTTGTAGATTTGATGCAATTTACCGGTATTACGGATTGGTTGACGCAACTTTTCCGCTATCCGGTGGAATATCTATTGCATTTACCGGCAGATACCACACCTCTTTTGTTATTGGGATTTTTACGCAAAGACATTTCGATTGCGCTCTTGGAGCCGTTTAATCTCCCCCCCAGCCAACTGGTGGTAGCGTGTGTATTTATGAGTATGTATTTGCCGTGTATCGCTACGTTCTTTGTGATGTTACGCGAGAATGGCATCAAAGATACGCTACGCGTTGCGGCATTGACGATATCCTTGGCGATACTGAGTGCAACGGTACTGCGGTTTATAATATAAATCTTTTTGCAAAAATAAATACAGCCCGAAACAAAATGTTTCGGGCTGTGTGATATGAAAAGAAGAATAAAATACTAGCATTTCGGTGCATTAGATGGGCAATAAGGCCCTTCACAACACCCTCCGTCGTAAATTACACTGTAATAGGTACCACCACTTGCCAAACAAGTTCCCGGTGCATTAGCAACACACTTGCCCCCAACCCCAATCCTACTTCCGCGGCAGGTTTCATGAGCGGCTACTTGTGCTACGCAGCTGGCACCATCAGTAAATGTACTATATCTACAACCACCAACTTCTGCTATACATTGACTTCCTGAAGTATAAGTACCACTAGTACAAGATGAGCTGTCATATTGTGCAATACATTTTGATTCATTTTTATATGTCTTTTCCCCGTCGCCATATGCCCGATTAGAGTAATGAATCGCTCCATCGAAGACAGAATTATTACACTGACCTCTACAAATACTTCCCGGATTATATATAGAGTTGTTACATCCTCCACCTCCTCCCTTATCAGAACATTCTCCTCCTTCTTTTACATCCAAATAAGCACAACCACCCCATTGACCAACACATTTAGCTCCTTCTTCAATTACTAATCTATTATTTTCTGTTCCAACATTTCCGTTATACCCGCAAAAGCCATCCTTATAGGGCATGCCGTTGGCTTTACAGCGTTCTTCATTGGTTTTATAACATTGTGTTTGTTTATTGGACCATACCCGGCTGACGCCGTCACACGTGGCTTTATCTACCGCTTGGTCTAATAAATACTGTGTGTAACCATCTTCTGTCGTGCTTAGTTCCTCTCCATTAAGAAGCTTACTGCATAGTCTTGTACCACGCCCGTTTTCCCCGTCGTTAGATTCGCAATATAAGTGTCCGGCCCGTATGGTGTTTTCATCCAAATAACTAGCTAAACGTACGGTAGGCATTTTATTATTTATGGCACGCACTACGTTGGCAGTGCCGTCATCATTAATGGTTTCTATGGTATATTGCACATCACCACTGGGCATACTGACATCCAAGTTTTCCATATTAGCGGTATAAAGACCGCTACTCATTCTAATGGCTTCTTCGGCATCTTTTATCGCTTTGGCTCCGGGGAGCATAGTACTCCAATGGGTTTTATCTACGGCCCCTTGGTACATAGGGATAGCTATAGCCGATAGTACTCCGATAATGAGTACCACTACTAATAATTCTACGAGGGTAAACCCCTTTTTTATTTGCATATATAACTCCTTTTTCTCGGGCCCGTAACAGCATAAAAAACGGCCGCTGTTTCAGAGCCGAAACCAGCGACCCCAAAAACAACAGCCGTAGTTTGCCGTACCCGAAGGTACGGCAAACACTCGGCACAAAACAAAGAGCTCATGACTTCCCTTTATTTTGTGCCTAGAACGACTGCTTTTGGACTGGTTTCTTGCTAGGAATTACCTAGCTGTCCGTATCCATATACGGTTCCAAAAACAGATTAAATTTATTTTTAAGTAGCGCCTTGCTTGTGCGCAAAATTCTCCTTTTTAGTCTTTATGAAATTAGTTATTACTGCCGCGGCGGCCGATATCCACCGGTATGGGCACATCCCCTAGCGGTGTTTCAAAATAAGCAGTACCTGTGATGTGATAATCTACGCTGGCGCTACCCATACTCACCAGCCCCACTAGTTTGCTGCCCAGTTTAAGGGTAGGAATATCAATATGGGCCTTTTGATTTTTGGTGCTGCCGGCTTCCACGCGGATATTTTCTAAAGTGAATTGGCCTACCGGTGTATCATTCATGGTTACATTACCGACAAATTTTTTAATAGAAGCATCTGTTTTCTTGTTTAAGTTGGTGATGGCAATAATTAAATCTACCCCTAAAGAGGTGATGTTAAAATCAGCCATTTCTACCGCTACGACTGAATATTTGCAGTTGGCAAAGGCCTTGGCTTCTTCAATTGTTTTACATGCTCCCAAACAACAAAGTACAACTAGCAGACATATTATTTTTTTCATAAAAGCTCCTCGTAAAGCAGATGTATAAATTATATAATATTAAAAAGGATTTCTTAGGAGAATTTTATGAACGAGTTACAGAAAAAGATTTATGACCGTTTTGTTCGTTATGTTTCTATGGATACCACCAGTAACGGTGCCAGCCAAACAGTGCCGACGACAGCCACGCAACTGGCCTTTGGCAAGATGTTGGCGGCGGAAATGAAAGAAATTGGCTTTTCTAACGTAGATATTGATAAAAATGGATTTGTATTTGGCGAAATACCGGCCAATGTATCCGGCGCGCCTGCAATTGGATTTTTGGCGCATATGGACACGGTAGAAGATTACTGCGGAAAAAACATTAAACCCGTTTTGCACGAGAATTATCAGGGCGGAGATTTGGTAATCAATCAAGCCAAAAATATGATTTTATCCGTCAAAAGTGCCCCGGATTTGCTCAAATGTATCGGACACGATTTGGTAACCGCTGACGGAAATACCTTATTAGGCGGAGACGATAAAATCGGCATTGCCTTGATTATGACTTTGGGTGAATATTTACTTGCCCATCCCGAAATCAAGCACGGTCCGGTTAAAGTTTCTTTTACGATTGATGAAGAAACCGGTACCGGCATTGCGCATTTTGATTTAGCACGCTTTCAAGCGGATTTTGCTTATACTGTTGATGGCGCAGATTTGGAAAAAATTGATTGTGGCAATTTTAATGCCGATAGTTTTGTTATTGAAATTGAAGGAAAAAACTGCCATCCCGGTTCAGCCAAAGGCTTTATGGCTAATCCCGTGCGTATCGGGGCTGATATTGTTTCTTCATGGCCGGAAAATAGATTGCCGGAAACCACGGAAGGAGAAGAAGGCTTTATTCTGTTTATGAATATGCAGGCGCAGTTGGATAAAGCCACTCTCAAAGGTATTATTCGCCACCACGATATGGGGCAGTTTGAACAATTCAAAAAAGATTTGGCCGATTTAGTAGAAGCTAAACAAGCCAAATATCCCAACGCCAAAATTCATTTGAAAATTACCAAACAATACCGCAATATGCGTGAAGTGCTCAAAGAAAAACCGCAAGCTATGCAAGTATTAGAAGCGGCGTTGAAAGCAGAAAATATTTCGTATTCGCTCATTCAAGCCCGCGGCGGCACCGACGGGGCGCAACTCTCTTTGCGCGGGCTTCCTACGCCGAATATTTTTGCTTCGTATGAAAACCCACACGGCCCGTACGAGTGGCTCAGCCTAGGTTGGAGTGAAAAAGTATTTCACTTATTAGTGCGCATTTTACAAGAAGCGGTGAAATAGAAAATCTTGTCTATCCAAATAAAAACGCAAGACTTTCCGTCTTGCGTTTTTTGTGTGAAAATTCAGTATATCAAATTATTCAGAAATTTTTTTGTGGAACCCATACCCGGTCGATACCGAGCGGCCAATCAAATGCAGTTTGGCAGTTAAGCAACCGCGGCATTTGGAAGGATCCTCGCCGGCGCAGGCTTTGCCCGGGTAGAGTGCATAATTGAGGCGAGCCTCGCCTTCGGTAACGTTGGGCATAACCACATTGGCTCCGCTCTGTAATGCACGCAGACGGCCGTCCGGTTGTATCGTTTCCATAGCCGTGGTAGCCGGGATATTAATATCGGGCAACAAAAGCCGCGTTAGGGCCATTACTTTTAGGGCCGGCGTGAGTTTTGGGGCCGGAGCATCTTTAAGAGGCGTGTCGGGATTGGGGATAAACGGCCCCAAGCCAATCATATCGGCATCTAATTGTTTGAAAAATAAAATATCCTTGGCCAGAGAGGTTACCGTCTGGCCGGGTAGTCCTACTAAAATACCGGTGCCTACCTCATAACCCAATTCTCTTAAATCGGTCAGACAGCGCAAGCGATTTTCAAAACTCATCCCGGGATTGTATTTTTCATACAGCGCTTTGTCCGTTGTTTCAATACGTAGTAAAAAACGGTCCGCTCCGGCTTGTTTCAAGGCGGCATAATCTTCCCGCGTGCGTTCGCCGATACTTAGCGTAAGAGCCAGCCCCATCTTTTTAATTTCTTGAATAATGGGTACGAGTACTTGCGCAGTAAAAAAGGCATCTTCCCCCCCTTGTAACACGAGCGTTTTATATCCGTAATTAGCGGCTTTTTGGGCAAGGGAAAGGATTTCCTCGGCAGAGAGTCGATAACGCTGCAGAGCCTTGTTTTGGCGTTGCAGTCCGCAATATAGACATTGGTTGCGGCAAATGTTGGTAAATTCTATCAGCGCACGCAAATGCACCTCATCACCCACATATTTTCGACGCACGCGATCGGCCGCCGCAAAAAGGATGTCATCGATTTGCGAATCGGTCAGAATATGTGCCAATTCTTCTTCAGTCAAAAGATGAGTTTGTTCGGCCTTTTCAATTAGTTGCGTGCAGTTCATACGTATAGTGTATAAAAAAACCCCTATCTTCAGATAGGGGTTTGTGTAGAAAAACTGATTAGGATTTCAAGGAATCCAACAAGTTTTTGGAATCAGAAATTGTTGGGTCCAATGCTTTCGTAACCGTATTATAATTGAAGCGGTAAGTAATACGGAAACTTTGCGGATTCTCAGGCGGTATTTTGACCAAGACAGAATAATTGTCCGGTTCAACTGCCGTTGTAATGCTCCATTCAATCAATCCTCCGGCGGCAGGATGGCGGGAATTGATTAACTGTTCCAAAGTTTGCCCGTTAACCATCGGGAAATTTTTAACTTCCGTCAAGATGGCATCCATCGGATTTGCATTTTCTTCCATAGCAGGAGCGGCCGTGAGCGCATTTTCTACATCACTGGGCATTTGATCCGGTTGAACCAATTGTTCCGGCTCTGCCTGAGGAGCTTGTTGCTGGTCGGTAGTACCCAACATTTCATTTAATTGCTCATCTTGAGCCGGTTCTGTCGCAGTTGCTTTCTTTAAGACATTAAACTGTGCAGGAATGATGTCCAAGTAGGCAAGACCAACGTAAATCAAGGCTGCAAATACTAAGGCCACCAGTGTTCCCAAGATAACTTTAGTTAAACTGGAACCCGGTTGTTTGAAATCGGCCGCTTTCAGATCATGCTGTGCGTTAATGTCCAAGTCGGAATCTGTCAAATCTAATCGTTCAGAGTCAGCAGGTTCTTTCACCATAGGCACGGTCTTAATGTCCATAGATGCTCCACGTTTGGTGCGGATGGTATTTTCCAAAATAACTTTGGACATGGTAATATCATCTTTATCTTTACCGGGCACAATTTCTTCAATGCTTTCCCCGGTGATGGTAGCTTCCGTGGTTAATTTATCAGCGGGTTTGTCTGTAGCGGCCGCAATAGCAGCTAAGGCAGCAGCACCCGTGGCAGCGGCAGCAGCAGCACCGGCTTTGTCGTCTAACACGGTGTTACCCGTATTGGCAGACGGAATGAAATCGGAAATCAAATAAGTAGAACCTTCTTTTAGTTGCACTTCCGTCATGTCATTTGGATTATAAAATCCCTCTCCGGAAGGTAAAGATTGAGCTTCCGATTGTTGAGAATTTCCCTCAGCAGAGGACGTTTCCTCTTGTATTTCCGAGAAGGGAAAGTCTTGTGCAGGGGTCCGTTCCGTAAAAGCTTCTTCAAGATCGGCCTGTGAAATTAACTCGTCATCATCTTCTTTCTTTTCTGCACTTTCCAGTTTTTTGCCCGGCACTAATTCTTGTGCGGTTTGTGTGATTTCTTTTTGGGCTTCAATCGGATGAGCTTCTGGTTCTTCCCCTAATGCCGGCACCTCTTGGCCAAATTGCGCTGCAGGAGCAGGTTGCTCTTCGGGAGCCGTTTGTGTTTCAGACAAACTTTCTGCTGTGGGCTCGGGGATGGATGCCAAATTTAATTGAGGCTCTTCCGTTAGTTCTAAAGACGGCTTTTCAGCAGTTTCTTGCGGCAACTCCGCATTTTCCAAAGTGGGTACGTCAGAAGCAGGAGCTTGCTGTGCTTCTTCTATCGCTTGTGATAAAGCATCTTTCGGCTCTGCAGCGGGAGCGGTAATTTCATTGATAATTTCTTCCCGTTTTTCTTCTGTGACGGGCGCAGCAACTTCGGGCTCAGTAGCTTCTGGTGCAACAACTTCGGGTTCAGTAGCTTTGGGTTCTGTAACTTCGGGTTCAACAGCTACCGGCTCAGCGGTTGCTTCTTGCTCCGTTCCTCCCAAGGTGGCTGCGGTCAAAGCCACTCCGGCCGCGGCTGCGGCTGCGGTAACGGCAGTTGCTTTGGCGGGTGATAACAAATCTTGGAAAGTGGATTCTTTTTCTTCTTCGGGTTCTTGTTTGGCCCCGTACATAGAATCCAAAGCCGAGCGGAGGACTACTTCTTCTCCGTTTTTATCTTCGACAGTTGCGGAAGCGGCTTCATCTCCGATGTGAATTTCGTTTAAGAAATCAAGCGGTTTTTCTTCTTTTTCCGTGCCGGCTTGGGCAACAATTTGTTCGGCGTGATTGACTAAACTTTGCGTATTGGTGATAAGGGCATCCTCCACAACAGGTTCTTCTGTTGACGGAGCAGTCTGAACCGTTTGCACCGGAACGGCATGAATTTTTTCCATAGCGGCCTGTGTGGCAGCTGAGGCTTGCCACGTCTGGTCCAGCTTGGTTTTCATACCTTCAATTTCTTTGGTCAAACTGTCAATTTTATCAATTAAAACTTGTACAGCGGCCGCATCCATAGTCGCTTGTGCAGCCGTTGAAGCAGTTGCCTGTTGCACCGGCATCTCCTGCGCGGCAGGGGCGGCTGATGTATTGGTAGCCCCAAAATCAAACACAGAATTGGCTTTTACCCATTCTTGGTTTCCGCCATCTGCACAAATCAAAGTATCGGGAGAGAACCCTTCCAATGATGCTAATTGGCCTTCTTCATAAGGACCCACTACTTTATCGTTAATATAGACCCAGTATTTCATTTCTTTTTCACCCTAAATACGCAAGATAACTTACCCATGCTAACAGCATAGCAAAATTAGCAATACTTTGCACGGCTTTTTTACTTTTCTGTAAAATCTTCTTTTTCCTTGGCACTTAAGCGAGCTTTCTGATACATGGCCAGCAGCTTAGCCAATTCTTCCGAATTATTTTTATGTTGGTGAATGTTGACTAGCATATCCCCCACCAATTCAAGTGAGGTGCCGTTTTCCAACATTTCCAATACAAATTTTGAAATAGTGGCATTTGAAGTGCCGTTTAATTCCTCTACCAACGCTTGCAAGGCAAATTCGTGAGCGGACTGATTGGATTTCCAAAACGTATAAGAGGATAATGTCTTCTCAAAGAAAGCCATAATTTCATCAGCCGGTTTAGTGCCTAAATAATTTTTGAGTACTCGCGGAGCCAACCCTTTAGTCAATGTTTTTGCTTTTAAATCTCTCAGATATTCCGCTTGTTGTTGCGCCTCGGTTTGACTAAGGGTGCCTAATAAAACTTTACAGGCTAATTCTTTATTTTCCAGCGGATCTTGGCAATAGGGAAGTTGAGCTAATACTTCTGTAATTTCCGCTTGTACTTGTTCAAAATCTTTTTGTCCGGCGAAGTGTTGAGCCAGTTCATGTTCATAGCCGGCGAAGGTATCGTGTAAAGATAACGCATTGCATAATAAGATGCGTTCCCGTCTAAGAGAAGCCTTTTTCTGTGCTTTTTCAAACGTCGCTTCCGTGCCGTCTAACAGTACCTGTACGGCCAGCGCCAGATTTTCTTCTTTTTGTTGTACGTGTGGCAAACGTTTGAGCACGGCGTCAAATGTATCAACGATATCTTGCGGTGTTTTTTCTTTCAAATAACGGCAGGCAATAATCATCAAATCTTCTTCTAAAATTTGATCGTTGAGCAAATTGGAAGTCAATGTAATTGCTTGCGCATCTTTGGGCGTGATGGAACACAGCATGGTTTTGGCCGCTAAAGAAGCATTGAGTTTTTCGTTTGAATTTATTTTTTGCAACTCTTCAAACAAGGTGGTAAACAGTTGCATAAAGTCGGCCGCACCAGAGACGGTAAAAATGT
This sequence comes from Elusimicrobiaceae bacterium, assembly GCA_017528825.1. Lineage (NCBI taxonomy): Bacteria > Pseudomonadati > Elusimicrobiota > Elusimicrobia > Elusimicrobiales > Elusimicrobiaceae > Elusimicrobiaceae bacterium. The sequence continues at coordinate 27,220 of JAFXOI010000010.1, forward strand.
TTAATAAAGAGGCGGTTGTTTGTACGGATAAATGATATTTATCCGCTACTTTATAAATGGCTTTTTTGTTATTATCCGGCAACTGAGGATGTGCCTTCAAATCATTCGTGGCAAAGGATAACAGAATATTTAGAGCGTGCTGTGCTTTGTCGGCATCCGGCATGGTTTTGTCGTCGCGTACGTCCTTTAAGGCGGCGGCAAATTCCGTATCAAAGAAGCGGCGTGAACCAAAAGAAGCATAATAATTAAGCAATAAATCCGTATCTTGCGAAGAGCAATCCAATGCATTTGTTAATTCGGAAATGGCAATTGCATTGTTATATACACGCAACTGACGCAGCGCAGCGGGCAATGTAATTTCATCTAATAAAATCTTGGCTACAATGGTATCGGCCATGGCGTTCGTTTCGCCTAATTGAGCGGCAATATCTGCGATATCTTGCTGTAAGCGGGATAATGTCTTGGTGCTTTCCAATGTATAGACCAATTTGGCGGCATAATCGTCGTCAATATTGGGCAACATTTTATAAATAGTTCCCAGCATTCCGCTGCGTTTGGTTGATTTTTCAGTCATACATTACCCTTTTAGCAAGATTTTAAAAAATGTTCTATTTGCTTGTTGAGTTTTTCTGCCAATTCATCGTTGACAATAAAAGCCAAATTGGCCCGAATGTTTTCCACACTGCACCGGACTGCACTCTTTAGCAAATGTTGTCCACAATAAATATCCGATAAAATAACAGGGGCAATGTCTTCTTTAATAGCGTCTAATTCTCTTAAACAGGTGATAGCCGTAGTGGCAGTATCTGCCGGGACCCGTGCGGCATAGGCCAGCGCATCTTGCATGGCTTGAAAGCGTGTAGGATTTTCTTTGGGCAATTTAGCCGCGACTACATAAGCAGCATACGCGGCTCCGTCTTCTTCGATTAAATGATTAAGCTGAGTTTTCAGCGCGGCCAATTTATGTATTGCATTTTCCAGCCGACCTTTTACCTCAGGAGCTGTAGTCTTTCTGCGATGGGTAGTTTGGGCGGCCATTAGTGCCAAACTGCAACCCATAGCGGCGGCCATAGCGGCTGCCGCCCCCCCGCCCGGAGTGGGGTCTGTGGAGGCTAAGGCTTGATTAAATTTTTCTGCTGCGGTGTACCATTCCATACTAACTCCTACATAATTGTGCCAGAAGGCAAATCTTCATACTTCTTTATTTTTAGCATTTTAAGACGGTCTTCATCAATGCCTGTTCGGCTAAAAAATACGTGTTCAATCGCGCTGGCCGGTGAAATATAAATACCGCGTTTGACTCCTTTCGGGTCCGTGCTGATACCCAGCCACACGCAGAAGGTGGTTAAATCCTTGAAGTCAGCCAATTCCAATTCCGCGGCGGCTTGCCGTAACCGTGTTACATCCCCAAAGCCGCATAATACGGCCGCGCTATGAAAACCGCATGACTTGGCCGCCAGTACATCTCGATGTGTATCCCCTACTACATATACTTGGTCGGCGGTAAATTTGCTTTTGAATTTTTTTTCGGCGCGTTTGACGGCGGCTGTTAACATTTCTTCCCGTGTGTGTCCGTCTTCGCCATAACCGCCAAATGTGAAGTAGGGCAATAAGCCGGAAGGTTCTAATTTAATATAAGCACCTTGTTCAATGTTACCGGTACCTAAACCGAGGGCAATCTCTTTTTCGTGTGCCAGTCTTTCTAATAATTTCTTGATACCCGGCACTAATTTATAGGATTTATTTTTGAGTGATTTCTTTATTTCTAGCGGTAAAAATTCCAAGTATTTGTTATGAATTTTTTTAAGCTCAGCCTTAGAGGCCTTTTTGTGCTTAACTAGCTCATATACGATAGAAAAATTGTCGGTGTCTGTACGGCCGGAAATTAAACTATGTTCAAATTTAGGCGTGATGCCATATAAAAATTTTATTGCTTGGATTAAAGCACTGCGGCCGGCCTGCCCCGTATATACTAAGGTGCCGTCCAAATCAAATAAAACTAATTTTTTCATTTCTTTTCTCCTTGCGGGGCAATTAGTCCGGTTACGATATACGCGCCGCCCATGGCTAAAACAAGGCCGGATACTTTTAACACGGTAAAACGGTCTAGCCCTAATAAAACCGACAAAATGAAAGTCATTACGGGGTAGGATAAAATAATAGCCGTTGCTTTGCTTAAGTCCATATGGCGTATGGCGTAATACCAAAAGCTATTACCGATAAAATAATTGAGAATAGCTGTAAAGGCTAACGTACCCCATAAAGTACCGGTTGGCGTAAATTGTATCCCCTGCGTAATGGCTACATATATTATAAGAAAAAATAGGGCCGGAAGGGCAAATAGAGCCCGTACGCACGCGATCGTTTGACTATCCATATCTGCGGGTAATTTTTTGGCGAAGATGTGGCTTAATTGAAACATCCATAAACAGCTGATAATCATCAAATCTCCTTTTAGCTGTACGGTATATCCGGCTTGCCACAAGAGCATCGTTACGCCTGCAATAATCAGCGCAGAGCCGCCCACTTGCCGCCAAGAAGGTCGTTCTTTGAGCAGCCACCACGTTAATAAAATGGAGTATATAATTTCAAACTGATTGAGGATAGCTCCGTTGGTAGGGGTGGTGTAATTCAGTGCAATCATAAATACGGTCATCGGAAGGGCCGTTCCTAAGGTGCCCAATCCCAGATATTGCCACATTAATTTTTTACTAAAAACAATATGCCAATTATGACTGCGTGTAATATGCGGCACAAAACAAAGAACTGCTCCGGCGCAGGCTAAAAATAAAAATAAAGCCGAGGTAATATAGGGAACAGCATATTTGGCGACGATTAAATTGACCGCCGTGATAAACCAAGCAATCCAGATAGCAGCAGTAGGACTTTTCATATTTTTTTCTCCTGTTGTTTTTGTACGATAAAGCTCATCCAGTAAGCTCCGCATAGTGTTAATATCATACCGAACAATTGATATAGGTGCGGGATTTCTATCCCAAGTAAAACAGATAAAACAAAAGATAATACGGGGTAGGACAAATAGATAGCGGTGACTTTACTTAAGTCTAACGCACGGATGGCCTGATACCATAAAATCATGGCCCATCCGTATTTCAAAATACCCGTATAAAGCAAAACCCAGGTGGTTTGAAAATTTGCTTTACAAAGCAGATTCCCCCCCTTTTGCCACATTAAAAATAACAGTAATAGAGTAAGTACCGGTAACGCATATAAATTGCGTGCGGCAGCAATGGTGCGATGGTGCAACTGCGATGGTAATTTTTTAGCCATACAAGAGGCGGCCTGAAACATCCACGGGCAGGCTACAATCATTAAATCTCCGCTCCAGCGCGGCGTGTAATGTTCTTTGCATAAAATCAGTAGTACGCCCGATAAAATCAGGGCACCGGCGGTAAGGGTTTTTTTCGTTGGGATTTCACGCAAAAAAATCCACGCAATTAATATGGAATAAATGAGTTCGCTTTGCTGTAAAATGGCGGCATTGGTGGGCGTTGTATAATGAAAAGCCCATAAGATAATGGAGAACGGCAGAGCCGTGCCAAAAGTGCCGATAAAGAGAAATTTTAGGCGTGTTTGTTTGGCAAACAGCACATGCCATTGTTTTTGTTTGGTCAGCCATGGAGCAAAAAACAGGACGGCCAATATCGTGCCTAAAAAACTTAACAAAACCGGGTTAATAAAGCCGACGGCATAATGTCCGGCAATCGGTGAAAGTCCTACAATTGCCCAACATAACCATGCGGCGAGCAAAGGATTCATAAAAACTCCGTGTGTGAGATATATAAATTATATCAAATATAGCTAAAGCGCCGACGGAAAAATAAGAAAATTTTGTCAGCACTGGTTATATTTGCTACAATGTAATCAGGAGTTTTCCCTCGTTGTAACAGATTTAAGCGCGGGTGGCGGAATTGGTATACGCGTGCGTTTGAGGGGCGCATGCCGCAAGGCTTGGGGGTTCGAGTCCCCCCCCGCGCAATAAAATATAAAATCCGGCTTTTAAGCCGGATTTTTATTTTATCGGGGAGCACGCAAACTGCTTTGCGTGCGTGGGGACGAGAAAGGCGGAGCGATGTTTTTGTTTGAGACGCGTGTTGTAAGCGGCGAAAGGCAAAAACCGCGAGCCCGGCCTGCAGGAAAAATCCGTCAGGATTTTTACCGGAAGGCGATATCCCCCGCGCATAAAATATAAAATCCGGCTTTATGCCGGATTTTAGTTTTATATGAGGGGAGCACGCAAACTGCTTTTAATCAGCGCATTTATGTGCAGCTGGGCAAGCAGCTCCTTCACAACATCCAGTGCCTTCATATACAACTTGCTGACAGCCGCCCCCTGCATTACAAATGGCTTTTCCTCCATCATGAATAGTGGCACCCCAACAGCCATCAAAAGAATTTGCTATGCAGGACCCACCGGCATATATTTGTGCCCGCCAACATCCATCCACTACATCTCCTATACAACTGGCCCCCGCATACACTTTTGCATTATTACATCCATGTACAGATGTGCCTTTACAAACCCCTCCTTCTTCAACAGTTGCATTTTGTACATTGGTGTATCCACACACGCCATCTTTATAGGGCATGCCATTTGCTTCACAACGGTCTTCTTCTGTTTTATAACACTTTGTTTGTTTATTAGACCATGTGCGGCTTACTCCGTCACACGTGGCTTTATCGATATTTTGATCTAACAAATAGGCCACGTATCCATCATCTGTCGTTTTTAAGTCTTGCCCCATTAAAAGTTTCTCACATAGCCGATTGGCCCGTTCATCTCCGCTTTTCGCTTCACAATGCAGTTGCACCAAGACCGCTCATCTCGGCGCTGGCGTTCAGCATGAAAAGGTCTTTTTGACGCATTTCCAGGTCTAGCGCATAATCCCGGACGAGAA